>PLTD01000097.1 GCA_003165335.1 Rhodospirillales bacterium
AGTCGCGCACGAACTCCTCGCGCAGATCCTCGATGAAGATCTCCTTGACCCCGGCCATTTCGGCCTTGGCGCGGGCCGGCTCGACCTCTTCGCCCTGCCCCAGATCGGCCGTGAAGGTCACGACCTCGCAGCCGTAATTTTCCTTGAGCCAGCGCAGGATGACCGAGGTGTCCAGCCCGCCCGAATAGGCCAGCACAACCTTCTTGACCGCGCCTTTTTTAATATCCGCCATAATGGGTCCCGTTCGCCGATTCCAAAAGCGCCGGGAACTTAGGCGGCGCGCGCAAAAGGAGCAAGCCGCGCGGGCTAAAACAACGGAGAGTCACATCTGCGCGGAATCTGATTGTGCGCCAGATCACCCTCGCACAGACTGCTGCTATCAACCTCCTGGCATTGAGCGATTCTCTGCTGTTGGGGTGAATTTTCTAAAGCCAAACTCAGGCGCAATATTGATCCACATTCCCACAGCCCCCCTGGGCGCATCTTGTATTCGATGCCTTGGCCTGGACTTCGAGCGCACTCCTCGGCGCGGGTCTGTTCCGCTGGCGGCTTCGGCAAGCGACGGAGCGCGTCGCAAATATGGTTGGTCCGGGCTACTTCTTCTGCCTGGTGCCTGGTGGCTGGGGCGGTGCCGGGGGCGTGGCTGGCCGGCTCGTTCAATACTCTGCGGGATACTGCCGCCAGCCTATCTAATAGCGTCGTCGGGGCACTGGCGGGCGCCATCATTGGCGTAGAAATTTACAAGGCAATGCGCGGAGTAAAAGTGTCGACTGGCGTGATCTTCGTTGGCCCGTTCTGTCTCGGGATAGCGATTGGAAGATTTGGTTGCCTATTTGCGGGCTTGCCAGACCGGACTTTCGGGACGCCGACAAATTTGCCATGGGGGATAGAGCTTGGAGACGGAATAGCGCCTCATCCTGTTCAGATTTACGAGTCCTTGGCGATGGCCGTATTTCTGGCGGCGTATCTTGTGGCTTTGGCGCGGCGTCAACAGTGGGCCTATCGGCGAGCCTTTTACGCGATGGCGACACCCCTACCGCAACAGTAAAGCGTTAGAGCATTATTGCGTCTGCACTGCGACACTGGTCGAGCCGCGGGTCACGCCGCCGCTGTCGACGAAGCGGACAAAGATGCGGTTGACGGCGGGCATGAACGGCACGGCGGCTCCGGCGGTCGCGAAAATGCCGAAGCTGGCGGTGGCATTATTGTTGACGGTCGCCGGTACCGAGGATGACGGCGGCGCCAGGCAGGCGCCGGTCGATTGGTTTGTCTGGCAGATCGACAAAGTGAGCGGCAGATTGGCCCCGCCGGTGTCGGGGACGGCGTTCATCTGGGCGCTGCTGCCGACATTTGCGACCGCAACCGCGAATGCCCCTGACCCCGTCGTTCCCGAAATATGCAGTGTGCCGTCATTGGTCGTTGTCCCGGAAATCGCCACGATGTCGGGCACCGGGACTACCGAGGCCGATAGCAGTAGGGTGTTCACGCCTGGGTACGACGGCGCGGCGTTGGCATTCGAACAGGAAAAGTTGAACGCCACATCGGTCGGGTTAAACGGTGCGGTCGGCGTGAAGGCCAATAGAAAGCTTTGCGCCATTCCTTGCGGAATATCGACCGGCGTGTCCGCCACCCCGGTCAGGCCGTTCGTGGCGGGGTCCGTCGTCTGAAACATGAAATTCGCAGGCACGCTGGTTGCCGGTGCAATCGTGCAAAATGTTGCCGTGCCGGGGCCGCTATTGATGATCGTGCCGAACAGCGTCGCCAGCGATCCGACCTGAACGGACCGGCTTGACGGCAAGATCGCAGCACCCAGATTGATCGTCGTTACCGTATTCGTCACAAAATTCGCGGCAATTGTCGTGTCCGCGGAAAGCGCCAGCGTGCACGCACCGCCTCCATTGCATCCGCCGCCGGTCCAGCCTGTGAAGGTCGAGCCGCTGTCTGCGGTCGCGGTCAGCGTCACGCTGGATCCGATGTTAAAGCTGGCATTGCAGGTTGCCCCGCAGGCGATGCCGGATGGGGTGCTGACCACGATCCCGGTACCGGTTCCGGATTTCGTGGCGGACAGCATGCTCGTCGTCGGCAAAAGCGTGAAGTTTGCGGTTACGGATGTGTTGGCGCCGAGCGTCATGACACAAGTCGATGTGCCGCTGCATCCGCCGCCGCTCCACCCTGAGAAAGTCGATCCACTGGCGGCCGCCGCAGTCAGGGTGACGGAATTGCCGGTCAAGAAGGAAGCAGAGCAGGTCGCACCGCAGGTAATTCCGGTAGGCGCGGTCGTCACCACGCCGGTCCCTGTCCCGGCTTTTGTCACCGACAGCACGCTGGTCAGCATGAATGTTGCAGTGACGGCGGTATTGGCGGTGCCCGGAATTGTGCAGGTCGACGTGCCGCTGCAGGCGCCACCCCAGCCGGTGAAGATCGATCCCGGATTTGCAGCCGCGGTGAGCGTGACGCCGGTTACCAAATTGAAACCGGCACTGCAGGCGCTCCCGCAGGCTATACCGGATGGGGCGCTTGAGATTGTCCCGGCACCGTTCCCGGCTTTCGAAACCGACAGCGTGAAGGTCGTGGGGAGCGCCGTGAACGTTGCGGTGACGGACTCGGCTGCGCTCATTAGCACCGTACAGGTTGAGGTGCCGCTGCATCCCCCGCCGCTCCAGCCGGCGAAGGTCGAGCCGCTGGCCGGCGCCGCGGCCAAAGTTACCGAACTGCCGATGGTAAAAGGCGCGGAGCAGGTTGCGCCGCAGGCGATGCCCGAGGGGGCGCTCGTGACCGCGCCTGCACCGGTACCGGCATTGAAAACCGACAGCATGTAGGTCGTCGGGATCATCGCGAAGGTGGCGGTCACGGTCGTGTCGGCATTCATCGTCACAACGCAGCTGGAGGTGCCGCTGCACACGCCGCCGCTCCAGCCGGTGAATGTCGAGCCGCTGGCCGGCGCCGCGGCCAATGTTACCGAACTGCCGATGGTAAAAGGCGCGGAGCAGGTTGCGCCGCAGGCGATGCCGGACGGCGTGCTCGTAACTTTACCGCTGCCGGTTCCAGAACCGACGGCCGAGAGTGTGTAGCTGGTCGGAATCGTCGAGAACGTCGCCGTGACAGCCGTTGCGCTATTCATCGTCACGGTGCAAGTCGATGTGCCGCTGCACGCACCGCTCCAGCCGGTGAAGGTCGATCCGCTGGCGGGCGTAGCGGTCAAGGTTACGGCCCTGCCTGTTGTATAGCTGGCCGAGCAGGTTGCACCGCAGCTGATGCCTGTCGGCGTGCTTGCCACTGTCCCGCTACCGGTTCCCGCGGTAGCGACGGACAGCGTATAGTTTGATGCATAGTTGGTCCGGAACAGGGCGACATAGGGCGCGATTTCGTTGATCCGCCGCACATTGTCGGCTGCATTCGTGGCAGTGTCCGCGATGCCTAGCGGATGGCCCTGATAGGTCAGGTTGGGCGAGCTGTGATAGGGCACGATCGCGCAGGTTTTGCCGACATTGGTGCAGGCGTCCGGATAGGACATGATTGTCCGGATAAGGTCGGGAATATCGACATAGCCGAAATTATATTCGCCGGGCAGTTGCTCGGAGACCGGGACAACATACCGGTCGTGGGCGGCGCCCATATTATGGCCGATTTCATGGGCGACGGCGTCGGTTAGGCAGCCATAGCCGAAGCTGAGCGAGATCGCGTTGAATCCGTAGGGCGCGTCGGTCGCGGTTGATACCATATCGGCGTCGTCAAGCTGATAGGCGATGCCGCAGGCATCGGTAAACACGCTCCATACCGAGACAAGATCGGCCTGCAGGGCGGCGCGTTGGGTTTGAACTGCGGCAAATGCTCCCGTGCCGTTCACCTCATCGGTAAGGACCGAAACCGCGCCTTTGCCGCCCTCGCTGTAATTGACCGGCATCACGCCAACGAGATTGATCTGTGCGTTGATCCCCGAATTCACCAGCACCTGATTGGTATAGCTAATGCCCATCGAGATCGCCGACTGGATGTCGGTGATCGAGGCTGCCGCCGCCGGCGTATAGGCGACCAAAATATTGATTACGGTCGGCGCGCCGGAAGCCTGGATTGGCGGCGTCGGCGCTGCGTCCGATCCCGGCGAAGAAGGCTGGACCAAGGGTGCGGGTTTGGGCAGAGGATTGGCGTGGGGTCTAAGGTTTGGGTCGATCTCGACGATCTTGGAACCGCTCGTCGGTCCGGGCTCGATCACGAACTCCCGATTTCCTAGCCGTACCGACCCGCCCAATCGGCCGCCGCGGATAACGAGCGTTGCCTCTCCCCCCGGTGAGTCGGTGACCCTCGCGGTCAAGATCGTGCTTCCCAGCGCGTCTTGCTTCATCCCGGTCTTGTAGAGCGTCACCGCAGTGTCATCGAACAGAGGCAGGGTGAATGTATCGACCGTTCCCGAAGCGGGTCCGGCGACGGGGGCGGCCGCTATCCTGCCAAGATAGGCTTGATCGACCCCAACCATGTGCCAGCGTTTGATAAAAGCGGACGGCGCAGGAGATTGCCCAACCGTCGCCCCTGACGGGACGAACAGACCATTGCCGGCGATAGGCGCCATCCTGTCGGCTGACGGCATCGGCGCAAGAACCTCGTGGCTGTGCGCCGATAGATCATGTGCCACGGCCTTCCCGAACGGGACTGCCGCCGCTAAAAAAAGAATTAAAGCAACCGCAAGGCCGGTCCAATCCCTCAAGCTGTGCCCAGCAGGCTTCCTCATCCCGACCTCATCCCCAGAACGGGGCAGAACATAATATTCGTATTGGGGTCGATTACCCAAACACTATAGCCGGACGAGACTGTACAATCACGCCCATCGGCTCAGACTCGCAGTTACTGATACGTCATATATGCACGCCTAGATCGGGATTGCCGTATGCTACCGCGACGCAGGTTAAGTTTTTGCCTGCCTAATCCAGCGGCCGGGTCGCCTTCAGCGCTTTCAGGAAGTTCGCTGTCCAGTCGTCGATCGTATTGGCGCGGAGCACTTCCATCATTGCTTGCCAGCGTTCGCGGCGTTCGTCCACGGGCATTAACAGTGCCTGGTGTATAGCGCTCCCGATCTCGCCGGGGTCCAGCGGATTGACCAGGATGGCGGTTTTCAGCTCCACGGCTGCGCCGGCGAAGCGCGACAGCACAAGGACGCCCGGGTCGTCCGGGTCCTGAGAGGCGACATACTCTTTGGCGACCAGATTCATCCCGTCGCGCCAGGGCGTCACCAGACCGACGCGGCTGGAGCGATAGATGCCCGCCAGGGCTGAACGCGATACCGCTTTGACCACAAAGCGAATCGGCGCCCAGTCGATATCGGAATATTTCCCATTCACATGGCCCGCGGCATGTTCGACCTCACGCCGCAGAGTCTGATAGGGCACGACGTCTGACCGCGACGGCGGAGTGATCTGCAGATAGGTAAATTTGGCGGCCATTTCCGGCCATTCCGACAACAGATCGTCGATCACCTCGAATCGCGTGCGCACACCCTTGCTGTAATCCATCCGGTCGACGCCGACGATCAGCAGCCGTTGGTCGATGCTCGCTTTCAACCGTTTCGCTTCCACCGAGCGCACTGCGCGGACCGCACTTTTGGCGAAACCTTCGGTATCGATGCCGATCGGAAAGCAAACGACCCGCGTCAGACGGTCATAAGCCGACAGCGATCCGTCGAACTCCAGACGGCCGTTTGCCTCGCGGGCGATATAGTCCAGGAAGGCGCGCACGCCGTTTTCGGTCTGTAACCCGACGAGATCGTAGGCACACAGCGCGCGCATCATCATGTCGTGGTGCGGAAGCGCCACCATGATATCGGTCGGCGGAAACGGTGTGTGCAGAAAAAAGCCGATACGATTCTTGATGCCGAGCTTGCGCAGTTCCGCCGCCAACGGAATCAAATGATAGTCGTGAACCCAAATAAGGTCGTCCGGCTCGACTAGCGGCGCCAGCATCTGTGCCAGATAGGCGTTGACCGACATATAGCCGCGGAATTGCTTGCGGTGGAACTCGATGAGACCGAGCTGATAATGCAGCAGCGGCCAGAGCGTGCTGTTGGCATAGCCCAGATAGTAATCCTCATAGTCTGCCCGGCTGAGATCGACCGTGGCAAAGGTGACCTTGCCCTTTTTCAGAATGGCAGGCGCCTCCGAGCGGGTCTCGGCGACCTCACCGGACCAGCCGAACCAGATGCCGCCGTCAGCTTCGAGCGCTTCGCGCAGCGCGGCTTCGAGCCCTCCCGCCCGCCCCGCACCCGTTGTCGGGATGCCGACGCGGTTGGATACGGTTATCAGCCGGCTCAAAACGCGCTCTCCCAATGCTTGCTGAGCCGCAGGGCGGAAACGATGATCCCGACCATCGAATAGGTTTGGGGGAAATTGCCCCACAGCTCTCCCGTTGTCGGGTCGACATCCTCGGACAGCAAGCCGACATGGTTCCGCCGCGACAGCAACTCGTCGAACATGACGCGCGCCTCGTCGCGCCTGCCGATCATCGACAGGGCGTCGATGTACCAAAAGGTGCAGATATTGAATGCCGTGGTGGGCATGCCGAAATCGTCCGGCACGGCATACCGAAAGATGTTCTGACCATGCAGCAACTCTTTCTCAATTGCCGCAACCGTGCCCAGGAACCGGGGGTCGCTTGCCTTGACGAAGCCGAGTTCGGCTAGCAACAGCAGGCTGGCGTCGACCTCGCTGCCGCCCAAGCTTTCGGTGAATGTGTTTTGCTCCGCGTTCCAGGCGCGCTCAAGGGTTTCCTCTCGGATCTGGTGGGCGGCGACGCGCCAATATTCGGCGCGATCCAGTTGCCCGAGTACGTCTGCGATCTTGGCCAGACGATCGCATGCGGCCCAGCACATGACGCTCGAATAGGTATGGACGCGTGACCTGCCGCGAAATTCCCATAAGCCCGCATCGGGCTGAAATGCGCAGGCCATCGCGCGTTCGCCCAGGGGCTCAAGCCGGTGGAAGAGATTGAGGTCGCCAGGCTTGGGCAGCCGATGATCGAAGAACATTGTGCCGCCGCAAGCACGACATTGCCGTAACCGTCGTTCTGGGTTTGAAGTGCCGCCGCGTTTCCGATCCTTACCGGGCCAAAGCCGCGATATCCCGGTAAATGCGGTAACTCCTTCTCGGTCAGCGATGTACCCGGAATGACCCCGTAGACCGGCTTCAACTCCCCGCCCGGGTCGATGGCCGCCACTTCGGTCACGTAACGGATGAACCCTTCCATCGTAAGGGTGGCGCCCAACCGGTTCAGCGCTTCAACCACGAAATAGGCATCGCGTATCCAGCAAAAGCGATAATCCCAGCCTCGGCCTTCCTCCGGCCCTTCCGGAATCGACGTGGTCATCGCCGCGACGATGCCGCCGGATTCTTCGAAACTGCAAAGCTTGAGCGTAATGGCGGCGCGTATCACCGCTCCTGCCATTCGAAGGGAACCGACAGATATCGAACCCAATCCAGCCAATATTCCTCTGTTCTCTCGAGGAAACTTCTGGCGGTTGTGGCCAGCGACCCGGCAATCGTTTCGTCGGGACCGATCATCAGGCTGATCGGGGTGGAAAGGACGAACCAGTTTTCCTCGGCGATATAGGAAATCGGGCCGTCGGTCGTCAGCCTGACGACCATATCGTCCGACCAGAAACGGATGTGATTTCTGCCTTGCGTCGTTTTCGGTCGCGTAGCGCCATAATCGAACTTGGGTTTGACTCGTATGCGGATACGGCAGCTTCCGGTCACGGGTTCGATGCGCCGAATAAGCATCGCCGGTCGATACATGCGGTCATATTGCTTAAAGCGGGGGGCGAAATCCGTGATGCGCAACGCGCCGCCATGCTCATCGGTCAGAGTCGTCGCAAGAATGGCCGTGTTGCGCTGGTACTGCTACTCGCTGAATTTAAAGCCTTCGAGTTCGACACTCATAAAGCCGCCGTTTTCAGCGTCGAGCAGGGTGCAGAAGATCGGATCGGCGTCGAGGCGCGGGTGGCAGTGCCAAACGTAACTTCCCTGCTTGTCGATCAAGGCGCTGACGACGCTGTTTCCGATAACGGCCAGATCGAGAGTCTGCATAGCGTTTTATCCTGCATCTGTGTTCAGCACCGTCACGATATGAGACAAAAATGCTCGGGTCCGGGCGGGGTCTGCGATGCCCCAGGTCGCGATGCTGGGCGCAGGCGGCCCGACTCGGATAGCTGTCCCGCCCAACCCAGAGCGGCGGCGAATCCATCCTCGTCGGTACGGTCGTCGCCAATGAAAACCGGGACGCGGCCCGCAAAAGGTTCTGAACGCATGAAGAGTTCCACCGCGGTCCGTTTGCTGAAGCCGCGCGGCTTGATCTCGAACACGCGATGGCCCGGGATTGTTTCAAGCCCGTCGGCCTGTTCGGCGATTAGGCTAGCCAGAAAATCTTCGAGTTCGCTCTGATATTGCGGCGCCCGCCGACAATGAACGGCAATCGTCATGCCTTTGTTTTCGACAAGAATACCCGGCCTGGTTTCGGCAAAGACCTCAAGCTGCGGCAGCAAGCCAACGAGAGCTTCCGTGGACGTTCCGGCCAAAACGGGCTTGCCGTGCGCAAGCCTGATCTCACAGCCGTGCTGCCCCGCCGCGGCAAGGTGCAAAGGGGCAAAAATCGAATCGATGTCCGCCAATGCCCGCCCGCTGACCAGGGCCATCGCGCCGCCCAGGACGCTGGCCAGCCTCTCCAGCAAGGCCGCAAGACTGGACGGGACGGTCACCTCGCGCGGCGTTGGTGCGATATCGATAATCGTGCCGTCGATATCGAGGAACAGCGCCCAGTCGTGCCGGGGTACGGGAAGATCAATTGCCGGGTCGTGCATGCATGGGGAAAACCCCACAGGTGCAAATTGTTCAACGCGTCGGGCCGCGGCCCTGGCGTAGACGGTCCCACCGGACTATATGCGGGGGATGAACCGCAACACGTTTTTTGTCGCTGCCGCCCTGATAATTTTTTTGATCAGCGCCGTAGGCTATACTTTCCACGTCTGGACAAACATCGGCGCCGACCCTGCCGCCGGCGGTGGCGGGGAAATGAACGGCAACGGCATCACCGCCCTAATTATCGGCGGCATCGGCAGTCTGGTTCTCGGTGGCGGGTTGATGGCTCTTGTATTTTTCAGCGCCCGCCGCGGCTACGACGATGCTGCGGACCCGAAGGACCGCCAAGACTGAGACGGATAACCTCTCTGAAATCTCACTTCCCAAATCTCCCTTGGTTGAAGCGACGCTAGACTATACTGTGACCCAAGGCGGCCCAACGCGATGCGCCGATCAATAATGCCGTCCAAGGCCTGGATCATATAGGGGGAGTTCGCCGCATGGTTCGGTCGCTCAGCATTTTCCGCCGCCCACTCGATCTTGGGCTGGTCATCTTCTTCATATTGTCGATTCTGTACGGTTTCCTGGACAGCCTGCCTGAGGCGATCGGCTACAAAGTCACGCCTGACAGCCCCTGGCTGCCGCTGCGATCGCTCTATGACTGGGCCGTGGCCCAGGAGCCGCAGCATCTCAATCCGCCGTCCAGCCTGATCGCGACCACCCTGTTCGACGGCTTCATCCAGACGCCGATCCTGTTCTTTGTCGTCTACGGGCTGATTTTCGCCCGACCCTGGATTCGTACCCTGTCGCTGATCTATGCCGGTGCGGCGGTGACCAACATGTTCATGTATTTCGTCACGACCTTCATCGGCCCGACGCCGCCGCCCCACCCGGCGATCTATCTGCCGTTCAATCTGCCCTGGCTGATTGCTCCGGCCATATTGGGGCTGCGCATGCTGAGGCAAGACCCCTTTGGGCGCAGAACCGGCGCACGCTTGGCGACCGCCTAGCCTCGGGGCGGCGTGACCTCTTCCTGCCGCCAGCGGCCCAGGCCGAAGATCCACAAGGCAATGATGCCGAAATAGGGAGGCAGGAAGATGAAGCCCCAGAAAGGGGATCGTCCCATCTTGCCGAACACAACGCCGAAAACACAGCAGGTATAGGTCAGCGCGATGAAGACGATCATGTAGGTCGCCCAGAACGGGTCCATGCCGAAAAGCCGACAGAGGTCGTCATAGCCCTGCATCAGCCAGCCCTCGCCATACGGGGTTTGCGCGCGGGCTTGGGCGGAACGCGCGGGGCGATCCGAGGCCAGGGCCTGAAGGCCAGGATGCTGCCTACAATCGCGAAGCCGACCACGGGCACGAAGACGAGAACCGCCGGCCGCGGGTCGAGTCCGGCACGGCGGAAAATCCGGATCAGCGGGTATAAGGCCGCCAGCCCGACCCACATATTCAGGGCCCAGGGGCCGATCAGCCAGGTCATATCGCCCATCACGACGTGGCCGCGGCCGTTTCGGGTGCGGCCTCCGCGCGAATCTTCTTTTGCCTCAAACTGTCCGAACGAAGCTGCCCGCAGGCGGCCAGTATGTCTCGGCCGCGCGGTTCGCGCACAGGGCTCGCATAGCCGGCGGCAAGCAGCACCTGGGCAAAGCGCTCGATCTGCGTCCGCGAGGAACATTCGAAGCTCGACCCCGGCCAGGGGTTGAACGGGATGAGGTTGACCTTGGCCGGTATGCCCGACAGCAGCCTGACCAGCGCATTGGCATCGGCTAGGCTATCGTTGACGCCCTTCAGCATCACATATTCGAAAGTGATGCGCCGCGCATTGGTTGCACCGGGATAGTCGCGGCATGCCTGCATCAGTTCGCGAATTGGATAGGCCCGGTTGATCGGCATCAGCTCGTCGCGGATCGCGTCCGTCACGGCGTGAAGCGACACGGCGAGATTGACGCCGAGCTCCGCCCCGCATTGCCGCATCATCGGCACCACGCCTGAGGTCGAAAGCGTGATGCGGCGCTTTGAGATCGCGACGCCGTCGCCGTCCATCGCGATACGCAGTGCCTTGGCGACATTGTCGTAATTATACAGCGGCTCGCCCATCCCCATCATGACTATATTGGTTAGCATGCTGGTCACGTTGTTGGGATTGGTGCCGGGGGCCGGCCATTCGCCCAGCGCATCGCGGGCGGTCAAAATCTGAGACAGAATTTCATCCGGGCCAAGATTTCGGACCAGCGGCTGAGTTCCCGTATGACAGAACCGGCAGGTCAGCGTGCAGCCGACTTGGCTTGAGACGCAAAGCGCGCCGCGATCGGTCTCCGGGATATGGACTGCCTCGACCTCCTGCCCGTCGTTCATCTTGATCAGCCATTTACGCGTGCCGTCGACCGAGGCCTGGTCGCGCGTGACCGCCGGGCGTTCGATCGAGAAGCGCTCCGCCAGCTGTTCGCGCACTGGCTTGGCCAGCGTCGTCATTGCCTCAAAGGACGTGACGCCGCGATGGTACAGCCAATGCCAGACCTGCCGTGCGCGAAACGCCGGCAGGCCCAGTGTGCCGAGTGTCGCTTCAAGCTCCGAGCGATCCAGGCCGATCAGGCTTGGCCTGCCGTCCGGCGCGATCGGCGGGGCAAAGGTGGATGCGTGGGACGATGCGCTCATCGCGTGTTCTTTCGTTTCCGGTGGGGTACCGACGCCGGGGCTTCCCCTGCAACGGGGCAGGCGTGGTCCAGCGCGGCAAGCGCCGGAATAAATCCCCTAAGGCTGAAGGTGTCGGTGGTCGCCGGGCCGCCTTTCATGTGACCCGTAACCACCAGGGCCGAGCCGCCGCGAATCGCGGCGATGATCTGCTGATCGTCGCCGTCCTGCGCCCAGGCGGACCCGCTGGCGGTAAAAAGATGAAACTGCCTGCGCCCAATCGATAACAGCACTGTGCTGCCGTCTTCGTAGACATAGCCGGGGTTGACGCTCACCACTCCGCGCTTGCCCTCGGCCGGTCGGTTCGTGATCAGGATTACCGCCGGCCTGCGCCGCGCCACCGTGTCGCTCGACCGCTCCAAGCCGGACAACAGGTAACAGGTCAAATTGCCGTTCTCCTGCATGCCGTATAGCGACCAATCGCTGTACAGCCCCTCCAGCGACGGTTCCTGGCGCGAATCGACCGTGTCGGCTTCCGCCGCCCGGGCAGGAACAGAAGCCGCGGACGCGGATGCCAGAAAACCGAGCAGCGCAAGGCATAAGGGGATGAGTTGGCGGATCATTATTTCAGCGTAATCGTGTCTAAGCCTGATATCGGTCGCAACGCCACCGTCAGATGGTGATGGTAATGCCCATCGGTCAGGTGATCTTCAATGGGATTTTACGCGTACAGCGTATCATGAGATCGAGAGCTTCACATAACCGGCGCCTGTTCACTCCGCACGCCTCCGTCGTAAACACACATCTTGTGCAGGCCGGAACTATGGCCTTTCATGGCGACATAATGCCTGAACCTCTATTTCGCGCCGGCTCATCGTTTGAAGATCTGATTGTCGCCATCGGTGCGCGGCAGGATCGCTCGGCCTTTGCTGCGCTGTTCGCGCATTTTGCACCACGCGTTAAGGCCTATCTTGTCAGAACCGGAACGGACTCCTCGGGTGCTGACGAGTTGACCCAGGAAGTGATGCTCTTGGTCTGGCGTAAGGCGGCCCGCTACGATCCGGCGCAAGCCAACGCCGCGACTTGGATATTCACCATTGCGCGCAACAAGCGTATCGATCGGTTTCGTCGGGACCGGCCTCTCGATTTCGACCCGGACGATCCTACATTGGCTCCCGAACCTCAGCACCTACCGGATCAGCAGCTCGAATCGGCTGAACAGGCGCGCAAACTGGGGGTTGCTATCTCCACCCTGCCGGACGAGCAAAGCGCTCTGCTCAAATTGGCCTTCTTTGATGGCAAGTCGCACAGCGCAATCGCAGCCGAGGTCGGTTTGCCGTTGGGCACGGTGAAGTCCAGGCTGCGTCTGGCTCTCGCGCGCCTGCGGACGTTTTTGGGTAACGACGCATGAAGCATGTAATAGCGACTTTCCCGAATCCGGCTGCACCCTCACCGACTCATCACCCGTCGGAAGAGTTTTTATTCGATTATGCTGCGGGGACAGCCTCTTCTGCCGAAGCGCTCATGATCGCGACCCACTTGGTCTATTGCTCGATTTGCCGGGATTCGGTCCGGCTGGTTCAATCTGCCGGTGGTGCGATGTTCGAAGGGCTGACCCCCGCGCGTCTGCCGCCGAATATGCTGAACCGCACGCTCGCTGCCATTGATTCCGACAGCGACCATGGCGAAACCGAGCCGCCGCCATTGGCCGATTTTCTCAATGAAAATTTGGCAAGCAGCCATTGGCGCAGACTGCCGGGCGGATTCCGCATGCGCCGTGTTCCCGGCAGCGACACTTCGGGCCGGGTCTGGTTGTTCGATGCGCCGCCGGGCATGAAACTACTGCCCCACCGTCATGAGGGCGACGAGTGGACGGTTATTCTCACCGGACTCTTCGTCGATAATGACCAGAGTTACCGCGTGGGCGACTTCGCCCGTCTGGCCGACGGCCAGGAGCATCGGCCGGTGATCGGTCCCGAGGGACGCTGCGTCAGCCTGATCATGGTGCGGGACGCGCCTCATTACACAACTTTGGCGGGCAAGCTGGCGGCACCTTTCGTCAAACTTTAGAAAACTGTGATCCGTCTTCGTTGCAGTCGCGTAGTCATGTTACTTTAAACAGGTTCCTCCTTCTCGTGTCCGCAGCGGAGATTTGGTGAGCGCGGGCCATAGGTTTTTCGATGGAAAATGCGTTCGACCCAATAGAGAAGGCCCCGACGCATCATCCGCCCAGCGAACTGCTGATCGATTATGCGGCTGGCTCCGCTTCGGAAGCGGAGGCGCTGATGATAGCCATTCATCTCGACGCTTGCCTGTCCTGTCGGCGTGCGGCGGATGCCGCGTTGGCGATCGGCGGCGCGTTGCTCGACGACATTGCCCCGGCGTTCCTGCCGCCGTCTCTTTTCCAAAGGACGCTTCGCGCGATCGATGCAGCCGCCGAGCCGAGCGCGCCTCAATTGAAACAACCGGTTCCAGCTTTCACGGCCAATTGGCCGGCGCCGCTGCGGGCTCATTTGGCTGAAAAGCCGACCGGCTCATGGCGTCGATTGCCCGCCGGGTTTCGCGCCCTCCGCATCCCGGTTAAGGACGAATCTGCCCGTCTTTGGATCATGAAAGCACCGGGCGGCAGAGGGCCATTGCTCCACAGCCACGCCGCGGACGAATGGACCGTTGTGCTCGAAGGGGGTTTTACCGACGAAACCGGAACTTATGCCGCTGGCGATTTCGCCTATATGGCGCCGGGCGATTCACACCGCATGGTGGCGGAACCCGGCGAAGGCTGCGTCTGCCTGCTGCTGACCCGCGAACATCCGCGCTATCTGACTTGGTTGGGTAAACTGTTGGCGCCGCTACTGAGGCTGTAATCTCTAGCGGTCGCGCGGGTGCGGCTTTCGCGTCATCGCCGCGCGGGTGCCGACCCTTCTTTCTGCGAAATTCCCCATTGCGATCATCCGGTCATACATGACCAGGGCGCCGGCCACGCCCACGTTCACGCAGAACTTGGTCGGGATCTTCACCACGTCGTCGCAACGGTCCAATATTCCTTGCGACAGATTCCCTTTTTCCGGGCCGAAGATATAGGCGGCCTGGGTCGGGTGGCGAAAGCTGGGCAGGTTCTCGGCGTCCGGAAGGAACTCTATACCAATCAGGCTGCAACCGCGCGGCAGAGTCAGCGCCGCCGGGCTGTCATATTCATAGAACGGCATATGAAACGCCGCCTCCGATGTGTCGGACTGGCGCAATCCATTGAAATCGATGTCCGGCTTTACCGCAAAGAAGAAGCTCGCCCCGAATGCATGGGCTGATCGCATCAGATTGCCCGCATTATGCGGCTTGCTGATATCCTCGACCCCGATGGCAAAATAACCACGCATCAGGGCCGGCGGGTCGATTTGACGTCGACGGCCGGGCGAAATCTCAGCGCCGACCAGGTTTCGTCGATCGCGATCTGGGTGACCGGGCGCCAATCCTGTGTAGCGAAGGCTTCCCAGGCGCGCTCGCGATACATGTCGCTCGCCAAGGTGCCGGTCTTCTTAGGATAAGCGAGCCACAACAGGCCGCCGGGCTTCAGCGCAGCTACGGCCGCGGCCGAATGAGTCGTCAAAGTCGCGCTCGTCGGAACGAAGACGACGACCGTATCGAACGGCCCTTTCCCATCGACATGGGTTGCCGCGTCCGTGGGCATCGGCCCCAACAGCGTCTCAAGATCGGCAGGCTGCGCGAACAATCGCACTGAAACGCCCGGTCGGATACCGAGTTTGGCCGCGACCGTCTTGTCGCTCATCTATCCCAGCGCCACGGTAAAGTCGGCGGCGGTCTTTGCCTTGACCTCGTCCAGTGTCACGCCGTCGGCGAGTTCGATCAGCGTCAGCCCGGTCGGGTCGCCGCGCTTCAGCGTGAAGACGGCCAGTTCGGTGATCACCATGTCGACCACGCCAGAGCCGGTCAGCGGCAGTGTGCAGTGCTTCAGCAGCTTGGACGATCCGTCCTTGGCGGCGTGTTCCATGACGACGACTACGCGCTTGACCCCAGCGACCAGGTCCATCGCCCCGCCCATGCCTTTGACCATCTTGCCCGGGACCATCCAGTTGGCCAGATCGCCGTTTTGCGACACCTCCATCGCGCCCAGGACCGACAAGTCGATATGGCCGCCGCGGATCATCGCGAAACTGTCGGCCGAACTGAAAAAGCTGGTTTCGGGCAACTTGGTGACGGTTTGTTTACCGGCGTTTATCAGGTCGGCGTCGATTTCGTCCTCGGTCGGGAACGGGCCCATGCCCAGCATGCCGTTCTCGCTCTGCAGCGTCACCGAGATGCCCGGCGGGATGTTGTTCGCCACCAAAGTCGGGATGCCGATGCCCAGGTTGACGTAAAAGCCGTCTTTCAGTTCGCGGGCGGCGCGCGCCGCCATTTGATCGCGAGTCCAGGGCATCAGGCGGCATCCTTCTGACGAATGGTGCGTTGCTCGATCCGCTTTTCGTAGTTTGTGCCCTGGATGATGCGCTTCACATAAATCCCCGGGGTGTGGATTGTGTCCGGGTCCAATTGCCCGGGCTCGACCAACTCCTCCACTTCGGCGACGGTGAATTTGCCCGCAGTCGCCATCATCGGGTTGAAGTTGCGGGCGGTCATCCGATAAACGAGATTGCCTTCCGTATCGCCCTTCCAGGCCTTCACGATCGAGAGATCCGCGGTCAACCCGCGTTCCATCACATATTTATATCCGTCGAAATCGCGCACTTCTTTCCCATCTGCGACGATGGTGCCTACGCCGGTCTTGGTGAAAAAGGCCGGAATGCCGGCGCCGCCGGCGCGGATGCGCTCGGCCAGAGTGCCCTGCGGGTTGAACTCGATCTCCAACTCACCGGCCAGATACAGCTGGGCGAACAGCTTATTCTCGCCGACATAGGACGAGACCATCTTCCTGATCTGCCGCGTATCCAGCAGCTTGCCGAGGCCGAATCCGTCGACGCCGCAATTATTGGCAATGACGGTCATGTCTTTGACCTTCGATGCGACCAGCGCGTCGATCAGATTTTCGGGTATGCCGCAAAGACCGAATCCGCCGGCCATCAGCGTCATGCCGTCAAAGACTAAGCCGTCTAACGCCGAAACGGCGTCTGAATAGACCTTTTTCAACGAAAATCACCGTTATTCGCAGCGTTTCAAGGGACCTGCCGGATGTACCGGGGGGGTGATTTCCTGTCAACGCGCTATAGACGCGCTGCTCCGGACCGCGCTATTTCGCCCCGTCGTCATGCGGCGGCAGATCGATCAGCGGCTGGGCGCGGTACATCAGGGCGATAAGCTGGGCGCGCCACCCGTCCGGATCGGGCTGCTGAACGCTTTGGGCCAGCGCAATGACGTCGTTACAGGACAGGTCGCGCATCGCCGGGTCACCGCGCAGCAACCCGCCGAAACCTGCCGCCGCGGTCGCAAAACGAACGACTTCTGGCGCATTGTCGATGGTGCCCACGGCGTCGGCCGCTGTAATCAGGCGGTCCGGCGCGGCCGGCGCGGGGTCGCTCGACCGGTGCGCGATATGCAGAACGGCATATTGATTCCCGGTGCCGGTCGCCCCGGTCCTGGCTGATGAGTCTTGTGCCTGCAGCAACAGCTCATAGAGCATCGCCGCACGTCCCGGGTTTGCGCCGCCGGATGCAGCGTTGGGATTGGGCAGGGCGGACGGGTCGCCTAAGGCCCGGAACGCTGCGACGACGGTCGGATTGAATTCCACGCTTATCGTTGCACCATCCGGCGCGACGACGCCGGGGACCTCGATCCAAAGCAAAACCGTATCGTCGTTCCAAGGCGTCGTTGCCAGAACTACCATCGGTCGCGAGGCTGAAAGACCGGGCTCTGCTGCGTTCAGCGTCGGAATAGCCCGGTTTACCAATTCCTCGATTCGTACGCTGCTGCGTGCAGGCAACATATTGGCCATTAAGGCGGTGCGAATACTGGCTAGCGTGTCGACCCGCGCTCCGTCGCTGTAAAGCGTCCCCGGTTCGGATGACTGCGAGGCCAACATCCTGCCCTGAACCGGCGGCATCGAACTTCGGGCAAAGCCCCAGGCGGATAGCCGATTGTCGGCCACGGCATGCCAGCCGACACCCAGCCGCGCCGGGGAAATCTCCGGCCCTGCGGTTGTTTGCTTTTCAGTCTTGTCGGTCTGCTTTGCGGTGTGTTGGTCGTCGCATCCGCCGAGCACGGCCAATGCCAGCGCGACGCCGACAAGAATAACTGGGCGTATCTGCATCAAGTCAGGCTAAACCTGACTGATGGCGGAAATGCGGCGCGGTTCAGGGGTCACGCCTCAGGCCCTTGGCGGATAGTTCTTGCAGATAGTCTCGCCAGCGTTTTTCCCGTTCGCGGCCCAGTTCGTGGAGGTAGGCCCAGGTGAAAATGCCGGTCGAATGACCGTCATCGAACAGCAACCGAACTGCGTAATTTCCGACCGGCTCTGCACCCGTAATGGCGACGAGGCGCTTGCCGCCGACGGTTTGACGCTGGGCTTCGCTATGCCCTTGCACTTCGGCAGAGGGTGATTGGGTGCGCAGATATTCGGCCGGCAATTCAAAACTGGCGCTATCGTCGAAGTCTACGCGAAGCAAACGTTCTGCACGGCTAACAGTAAGCGCGCGCGGCCAGACCTTTTTGGCGGAGTCGTCCATAAACTATGGCCTATTCATCGGGCTGAGGCGTCGTCTTCGAGAGGTCGCGCCTCGTCTATGAGCATGATTGGGATGCCGTCCCTGATCGGATAGGCCAGTCCGGCCCGGTCGCTGATCAATTCCTGCGCCGCTGCGTCATAGCGCAATGGCCCCTTGGTCAAAGGGCACACGAGGATCTCCAAAAGTTTGGGGTCCGCTTTGCGGTCAGGTTCGGCCATATCGGTATCACCGGAAAGGCGGGCTCGAGGATGAGCCTGGGTTAGTGTCGCGGGCGATCGTCTTCGCCGTGGGCAGCAATGGCGATCTCAAGCAGGCTCATCATGAGCCGTGCGCGGTCGGAAAGGCAACCGGCTTCGAGCAGAGCCTGCTTCTCCGACGGCTCGAACGGGCAAATCATCGCAAGAGAGGTCAACAACCGTTCGTCCGGCGCCTGCCCGATCGCATCCCAGTTGGCGGACAGTTGTTGCTGACGGAAATAGGCTTGGAGCAGGTCGATCAGGCGGCCGCGATCGATCGTGCAGTCCTCTTCATTCAGATCGACAGCAAAGGGCGTCCAGTCTGGTATGATCCGCCGATAGCCTCGATGCAACGGCAGTTCTTCGGTGATTTTGAATCGGGCCACGCCGTCCAGGGCCACAATATAGCGCCCGTCACCGGTCTCGTTGAAAGAGGTGATGCGCCCCGCGCAGCCGACGCTGAACAGAGCGGGCGATAGGTCGCTCGCACGAGGGTCGAATGGCTGGATCATGCCGACCATCCTGTCCCCGGCCAAGGCATCGTCGAACATAGCCAGATAACGCCGCTCGAAGATGTTGAGCGGCAATCGTCCACGCGGCAGGAGGAGAACGCCGGTCAAGGGGAACACCGGTAGCTCTGTCGGCAGCCGCCCCGTCGCCGAAAAGCCGCTCGCCATTGTTCCGGACGCCCTAGGAGAACAGGATCGAGGACAGACGTCGGCGGCCGGCTACAGTCACCGGATCGAGCGGCCCCTGAGCCTCAAAATACTTGACCAGCTGCTTGCGTGCTTCGCCATCGTTCCAGGTGCGGTCGCGTTTGATGCTGTCCAGAAGATGGTCGATTGCCTCCTGGTGCTTGCCGGCGGCGTAGAGCGCTGTGGCAAGGTCGACCCGGGCTTGGTGATCGGCGGGATCGCGGGTGACGGCTTCTGACAAGGGGCCGATCGGACCGGCGTTGGTCGCTTGCTCCGCCAGGTCGATTGCGGCCTTGGCGGCGGCAATATCGGCATGTCCCGCGATGGCCTTGGGTGTCTGGGCCAGAACATTCTTCGCTTCGTCGATATTGTCCTGCGCCAAAAGCGCACGAACCAGGCCTAAAAAGGCGGCGGCGGTTTCCGGTGCCTCCCCGAGAATTGCGCGATAAATGGCGATGGCATTGTCCGCGTCGCCGGATTCGAGCGCCTGGTGGGCTTGCTCAAGCGCTGCGACCAGTCCGTCATCGCCGCCGGCCTGTGCGGCGAGCCGGTCTACGAATTGCTTAACCTGGCTCTCCGGTAGTGCGCCCTGGAAAGCATCGATCGGCCGGCCTTGAAAGAATGCATAGACAGTCGGAATCGACTGGATGCGAAGCGCCTGAGCCAATTCGGGGTTTTCGTCGATATTGATCTTGGCCAGACGGACTTTGCCCCGCGTGCCGCCCACGGCTTTTTCCAGTGCAGGCGCCAGCTGTTTGCAGGGGCCGCACCACGGCGCCCAGAAATCGACGATAACCGGCGCTTCCATCGAGGCGGCGACGACATCGATCTCAAAGCTGGCTGTCGTGACATCTTTGATTGGCGCGGGGCTGTTCCTGGCCGCCGTCTGCCCGAGTGCAAGATCCATTGATACCCTCCATGTGTCACCTAAGATGTGACGTTCGATCGGCTTGGGCAAGCGGGCATGTCGTGAAAACATCTATTGATCTGCCCCCGCTTGCGCCCGCGCCGGTTTTGCGTATATTCGCCGCTCGCGGTCAGGAGCGCATCGGACCGCGGCGCGTTAAAATAGACGCGGGCGTAGCTCAGGGGTAGAGCACGACCTTGCCAAGGGCGGGGTCGAGGGTTCGAATCCCTTCGCCCGCTCCATTTTTGCAATAAGGCGCTGATTTTGCTAGAACCGGCTG
>PLTD01000252.1 GCA_003165335.1 Rhodospirillales bacterium
AGAGTCGCCATGACTGGTCGATATCCCGTGAATTTATGTCTCTGAATGCATATTATTGCTTTCGGGATATCTGAGCAATTCGGACGACACGGAAATTATGATCACCGATATCGCCGAGGCAAAATCGGGCGTGGTTTTAACACAACGCCTCGATCGATTCCGAATTAAAGGCGGCAAGTGGATCGATTGCCCTGTCATGGGTGCGGCCCGCATCGAAAACGGTAAGATCAAGGAATGGCGCGATTATTATGATAATCTGAGGCTGCGCGCCCAGATGAGTTGAGCGCGGGCGGCGACTGGTGCCGCAATGATATTTTCCGCTTGGGCAGAGCTATGAATCGCGCAGCCAAAGAGTCGTTCAAGAGACTGCTGTCCAAAATATTCGTCGCCGCGCAAAGGCTCGGCGTCGATATATTGCCACGTCATTTCTATTCGGAAATTCCGGACATAAGAAAGCTGAAGGCGACTACAGCCTGGCGCGAAGCTTTCACGATGAAGGGCGTCGCCGGCACCGCGCCGCAATCACAAATCAAGCATATCGCCGATCTTTTCGACGACGGGATGCGGTCTGAACTGCGCGATCGACACGTTCATGCTATCGCATGCGAGAGAAACGGCACGGAGGGCTTCGGCCCCGTCGAGGCGGATGTTCTTCACGCCTTTATCAGACGATTAAGGCCCAGAAAGATAATCCAGGTCGGTTGCGGGGTTTCTACCGCAATCTGTTTGGACGCCGCCCAGATGGCGGGCTATCCCGCCGAAATCATCTGCGTCGAGCCCTACCCCAATGGTTTCCTAAAGAGCCAGGCAGAACTAGGAAACATCATACTGATCGGACAACCCGTCGAAAATCTCGCTTCGTCTTTCGTCGAAGCACTGGATGATGGAGATCTGTTTTTTGTCGATTCATCCCATACTCTGGGGCCGGCCGGAGAAGTAAGCAGGATCATCTTGGAACTGTTGCCGAATCTGAAATCGGGCGTATTCGTGCATTTTCACGACATATGTTTTCCGTACGACTACCATGGCGGCATCCTGGATAACCCCCAGTTCTTCCCCCATGAATCAGTGCTGCTTCACGCCTTCCTCGCTTATAATCAATTGTTCGAAATAGTCTTTTCTCTGTCGATGCTGCATCACAAGGCCCAGGCGGAACTGAAGACCATCCTCCCCAATTATCGTCCTGCCCGGCACGAGGGCGGACTATTGAAGGTTCCGGGCGATTTCCCCTCATCAACCTATCTCAGGAGAATTGGCCCACTAGTCGCGGACTAAAGCCGAGCGCGGGCCGCAATCCCGCGCTACGATCAGCGGAAGGTCGGCGGCGGTGACGATCCCCACGGCCGCGGCGCAGACTGCTGGGATGGCGTGAACGGACGGCATCGCCGTCACCAAACCTGGATCGAACATCGTCGCGCCCACCGGCTCGAAATGGCAGCGCAGGTTGGGGTCGCCTTCGATCTCGATATGATAGCCGTGAACCATGGGCCAATCGGGGTCGAGCTTATATCCCAGCTTCCAGGCGATCTTGAGTTCGATAAATGGACGGCCTCTGACCCAGCCCGACCAGCACCCCCGGATGGCGGCAATATGGCCTTTGCGGATTGTCATGTAACCGAGGTCCACATTTTCGGTCGCGGCCCCGAACTCGACATCGAACCGCACGTCGTCCAGAGGCACGTTGAGCGCGTCGGCCATCACATCGACCGCTTCACGGAACGAAGGCGTGCCTTTCTTTATGAAGGCGGGCACGTCGGGATCGTTCAATGGACGGTCGATCCCCATCGCTTCCCATGTTCCAGGTGAAGCGTAATTCGTGCAATCGACCGATTCCAGAACGGAGATCTTGTCGACCCGGGCACATGCCGAAGTCGCCAGCAGGCCCAGCACATTGGCAAAGCCGGGATTGATCCCCGTGCCGTAAATCGACGAGCCGCCCTTGAACGCGGCCTGATGGATGCGCGCATAATTCGCCTCGCCGAAGGCTCGACCGTTCATAAAATAAGCCGTCGATACGATATTGCAGCCGGATTCGAGGATGCGGACCATATGATCGACGTCGGGGAATTGCGGGGCATAGAGAACGCAGTCGGGCTTCAGTGCGAGCAACGCGTCGATATTGCGCGTCGCCTTAACCCCGAATGGCTCGACGCCAGCAAGTGTGCCGACATCCACGCCGTCCTTCTCCGCCGACATGGTATAGCAACCGACAAGCCGCATGCCCGGATGGCAATGGATCGCCGGCGCGGCCGACTTACCGACGACTCCGATAGTCCAAAGCACAATCTTCAGCATCTAGTCCCCTCCAGCAAAAATAACTCGGTCAGCAGGGAGCAATGGTCTAAAGCGCCGCCCCGCCCCTCAATCGCCCTTCGCGACCCGCAGAGGGCCTGGTCATTGGCCTGGAGTGCATTTGACGACCCATGACGTTGCCAGGTCGCTGCCCTGGATCATCGAGCCATACAGACTTTCGGCGGAGACGCCCTTTTGAAGAACCGTGTAGCCGTTGGGACAGATGCTGCGCGCCGCTTTGGCATTGTCGGCAGCAGGGTCGTCGGCCGCTTGCGAGGTCGCAATCCGGTACCGGTCATCGCCAAGATCACGAACCCTGGCCCCAATACCCAGCCGGGAGCACCCACCCAATAACAGGACTGCCGCTAGAAACAGCGCTCGGTTTCGAGAAGCCATGTTTTGCATCCCTGCATATCGTGGGCAGCGCTTCACGCCATTAGCACTATTTCTGACACGTCGCGGCACACGAAACCAGCCGATTGACGCGACCTCGGCCGCAGCAGATTAATGAAACAGGGAACTCAAGGGGAGAAACGGCAATGCCGGATCATAACGTATCGGTCCATCAGGACATGGGACAAGCAACCGATCTTCAGTCTCTGCTCGACAAAGAATCGATCCGCGATCTGGTCCTGTCCTACTCGCGCGCCGTCGACCGCCAGGACTTTGCCTTTCTGCGCACGCTCTATACGGAAGATGCGATCGAAGACGATCACGGCGGGGCCTATAGCGGTTCCGCGGAAGGCTATGTCGACTGGTTGGAAGACATAATGGGGCAGGTCGTCGATAACAGCGTCCATCTGGTTCACAACCACCTGATTGTTCTGGAAAGCCGCGACCGCGCCATGGGGGAAGTCTATGTCAGCGGCCATAGCCGTCTGGCGCAGGAAGACGGAAGCCGCGAGGACCTAACCCACGGCATGCGCTATCTGGACTACTACGCAAAGTCGGGCGGTACATGGCGTTTCGCGCGCCGCACGATCATCGTCGACTGGCTGACAGCTGGCCCTACACAATGGGCACCCGACCGGCCCGACACGCGCGACGCGCAGTTCGGCACACCGGGCCCGGCCGATCCATCTTATCGGATTCTAAAACACCCCTATTTCGCCCGGCGGGGTTAGTTCGACTAACGCCTCCGACCAGCCCACCCCGGCAAAGGGCCGGTATGCAAGCCGCCCGGACTAATCATTCACGCAATGGATTTCCCGACCGCACGTTTGCGCTAGACTGCGCGATACCAGCAAGGAGGCGGCGATGGGCGTGACCGGGATCGGTGGTGTATTCTTTCGCGCAAAGGACCCCGCCGCTCAGTCGGCCTGGTACCACGAACATCTGGGGGTCGGCCCCAACGGCGCCGATGAATATATCTGGCGGACTGAGGCCGGGCCGACCGTCTTCGCCGCCTTCCGGCAGACATCCACCTATTTCGAAGCGGATAGGGCCTATATGCTCAACTTTCGGGTGGACGGGCTGGACGCGCTGCTCGCAGCCTTGCGCAAAGCCGGCATCGCCATCGAAACCCGAGCCGAATGGGACACGCCTCAGACTGGGCGTTTCGCCCGGATTCACGACCCGGAAGGCAACCCGATAGAGCTGTGGGAGCCGCCGGCGGCGAAATAGGCGCCGCCGTTAGCCGACCTGCGCGTAGGCCGCGAGGTCCGGCTCGGTCATCGCCTGGGCAAAAGCATCATAACTCCAAGGCCAACTGGCCGGGACGCCCTCGGCGTCCAGATACCAGCTGTTGCAGCCGCTGCCGAAGATCGTACCCTTTGCCGCGGCAATACGCTTGACCTCATAAACATCCATAGCCTCTTGCGTCACGCTGATCTCGCGGCATCGCCCCTGCCGAATTTGGTCAATGAGTTGAGTGATATAGGCGACCTGCCTCTCGGCTATGTCGATCAGCGAGAAATTGCCGACAGGCCCGGTCGGACCGTTGACCATGAAAAGATTCGGGAAATCCGGCATTGAAACAGCTAGATAGGCACATGGGCGTTTTGCCCAGATGTCATTCAGCTTTACTCCGCCGCGTCCGACAATATGCATCGGCCGCATGAACTGATCCGCTCTGAAACCAGTCGCCAGCACCAGAACATCGACCTCGTGCAGACGACCGTCCTTCGTGCGAACACCATTTGCCTCGATCCGCTCGATCCCCTCCGTCACCAGCTCGACGTCGGGATGCTGAATCTTCTCGTAATAATCGGGGAAGTAGATCAGGCGCTTGCAAGCGGCACGATAGGTCGGACGCAGTTTCTCCTTCAGTTCAGGATCGCGCACGCTCTGCTCCAGATTATCGAGCACGAAGGCCTCGATCTGGGCGATTTCGGGCGAGTTGGCGTCGCTGATCGCATCTGTGAAGCGCTTCACATTCGCCATATAGGTCTCGTCGCACTGCATCCGGCGCAATAGTTCCGGATCGCTGCGGAACGCTGCCTTCTGCTCTTCAGTGTAAAAGCCGTTCTCGACCTTCATGATCCATTGCGCGGTGCGCTGAAATTGCGACAGCTTGGACGCGCGCTCAGCCAGCGCCGAGACGATTTGCACCCCGGTCGATCCGTTGCCGATCAACCCTACACGCTGGCCGTCGAGCGGTATCTCATGGTCCCAACGCGAGCTGTGAAACATCGCGCCGGTGAATTCGTCGATGCCCCTGATGTCGGGATAGGACGGGTGGTGCAGAACGACGGTCGCCGCGATCACAAAATCGGCGCTGTCGCTAGTTCCGCTTTTTGTCTCAAGGTTCCAACGTCCGTCGGCGAAAACACAGCTGGTGACCTCCTGGTTGAAACGCACCAAATCACCGACTTTGTAACGATCTGCGATCCCGGCAAAATAGCCGAAAACCTCTTCGCCCGGAGGCAGATACTGACTCCACTCCGGGTTCGGTGGGAAGGAATAGGTGTAGGAGTGCGAGGGAACGTCGCACGTCAGTCCGGGATAGGTATTGTCGCGCCAGGTGCCACCGATCCGGTCCGCCTTCTCGTAAATGACGATATCGTCATAGTCGGCTTCACGCAGCTTTATCGCTGCCAAAATTCCCGCCATACCCGCACCGATAATTACGAACCTCAAATTGCGGCCGCTGGCGGTACTCCCTGACATTTCGTGACTCCAAATATGCGCATCAGCGCTGTTCCGCCATGGCCGTGAGATAGGCCCCGTCGGCGCTTTCGTCGGTGATCCATTTCACCGATCGACGCAGCGGTTCGATACCGTCCTGAGGCTGGGGCGTGCGCATCAACGTGGCCGCGCCGCCCAACGACACCAGCCGTTGAGCGCCCTGGAAAGCCAGCCGGTCCCGTAGCTCGGTTTTCAGTGATTCAGGAAAGATTCCGATCGTTTGCGTGTAGCTGTTTACCGACCTGACTGCGGTATCCACATCGTCAATCGGGACTATATTGGCGACACGGCATGCCAACATGCGGGCAAAATCGACCGCCGAATCGCTTTGCGAAACGATGACCGCCCCCTCGTTGCGGCGCCCGCCATAGAGGCGAAATTCGTCCTCGACGAATGCCAATGCGTCCAGCTCCGCCTTCAATTCCGGATCGAAGGCCTTGTGAGGCGTGCTAAGATGATCGGGCAGAGATTGGAGCGCGGCGAACATGCGCTTGCCCAGCTCATTTGCACGTTCCAGCCCATCTGTGTCGGTGCCGGATTGCACATAAACCACGCGCGCGTTGACGCAGCCTTCCTGGTTCAGAACGCCGACATCCAGTGCCAACCGTTTAGCGACGCTGTCCAAAGTCCCCTCGTCGGTAAATGCCTCCCGGCCGATAATCGTTGAACTATGCTTGGGGTCGAGCGTGATCAAGTCGAGGCCGGGCTGCAAATACTGGGTCAGATGTTTGATACCTGCGAAGCCGCCCCAGGCGATGATCTTTTCGACGCGACGCGGATCGTAGAGATGCTGTTCGATTTGCTCGTCGCCGCCCTTCCAATAAGCGACCGAGACATGCCTGGTAATCGGGTGGTCCGGCGCCATGTCGATCATCGTGCGGACGACCGCTGCGGTGGTCAGCGGGTCGTTGGACGGGGTCTTGATGATCGCGTCGGATCGCGTGATGGCGTTGCGGATGACGGTCGTGACGCCGACGACGGGCACGTTACCCGCGATGATATGCACCGCGCGCGCGCCCATTGCCCTTATGCTGAGACGGGTATTGCGTTTGATCGTTTCCGGTTGCTCGACCCAGCCCTCGAGATAGTCGATGCCGATCAGGCGCTCGGCAATGTCGCGCACCACGTCGCGCTCGAAGAAGCTCGGAATACCATTGTAGTGGTGCCGCAAAATACTGTCGGACAAGCCGGACGTGGCGCGCGACAGTTCGAACGATTGCTGCAGATAGGGATTATCGGCCGGATGTAGCCTTTTGCCGAGCGCGGCGAGGAAGTCGAAGATCTCATCCAGGCTGATTGAATAGAGATCGGCCATGCGGGACGGCGCCGAAAGCGTCAGTTCGTTGAGATGTTTCGACAGGTCCGGCGTACGAAAGCTTATGCCGCCACGGCGGCCGCCGAACTCGACCGTCGCCTCGTCGATGACTTGGCCACGCAGCAGCAGCGGGACGGTGAATCCGCTATTCAGTGAATCAGGCATCGGTCAGATCCTCCCTACCAGGAACTCCATCGCCTTATCGTGCGCCTCGGGCGCGCCGGCACAGTTGATCTTATCATCACCGCCCTGGGCCTCGCTGAAACGTCGCACATTCGCCTCGATATAGGGGCCGGTGCGACCGCAGGGGCAGGTATCGTCGAATCCGCCCATTGTCACTTCATCGCCTGAAACCAGCCCACCCCAATAGCTGTCGGGCAGCAGATCCATCAAAGCGAGACGGCCAGTCTGGTGGCCATGACGCGGCAATGGCTGACCCGTCACGGGGTCAAGCACATAGGGGACCAGCACGGGCGAGAAGTGGAAGCGGTTATGCTCGCACCGCGGCGCATTGGTCATCAATTCGCTCATCCCGAACATTTCGTAATGGCGGCGAAAGCCCAGGAATTCGAAGATTGTCTCCTTGAAATCCGGCGGCAGGACTTTCCCCTTGCTGCCGCCCCCGGAACTCAGCACGCTGTTGGGGCCGAAGATACCCTTCATCCCGCGCTTCAGCCCCTCTTCTGCCCATTCGAACAAAATCGGCCAGACAGCGAATAGATAGACGTCCTTACCGCCGAAACGATTTGCCGCCTGCTCGAAGAATCGGTCCATATCCTGCGCCCGGTTGCTCTCGCGCGCCGCGAATTCATCGCGCCGCGCCAGTAATGCGGGCGCAAGAGACACCTTTCCGGCCTCGCCCCGCGCCTCTGCCGCGCGAAGCCTGCCGGCGAGCGAAATGACATCGGCGCTGAAATAGGCGTCGGGATAGAGGAACAGTGCGTTGTCATAGCCCCCAGCATAATCGATCGCCATCCGGTTCATGCCGCGGATGATCGCGCTGGCCCCGTGGCGATAAGAGGGTGAGATCAGCGGCGGATGACGCGCAAGCACATCCGGTCCGGAATTATAGCCGTTGAAATCGCGAATCGTGTGGGCGTTTAGCCGAGCGCTCAGCCTTGTTTGAGTCTTGGTGCGTGGCAGGAACGACAGCTTGCCCGTCGTGCCGAAAGTATGGATCAGATTGATATCGGTCGATTCCTCGACGCGCGCGATCCACTCGTCGATCGTTTGTATGCCGGTCGTATCCACGCCGCTGACATCGACCGTGGTCAACCTGCTTAGCCATTTGGTCAGCTTGTCGAACTGGCATTTCTCGATGAAGGACAGGGGGTAGGATTTATAGACCGTGTGCGGGAACAGCAGCGGCGCGGCATCGTCGATTGTATTGATCGCATCGATACCCTGGTCGTCGGCCAGCTTTGCCAGCGCCGGCAACGCCGACCTCAGTTCCGCGAAACGCTTTCGCAGGCCGGCAAGCTGGATCGCGTCGCGCTCCTCCCCTCTCAGCGTAAAGCCTTCGTTGTAATGCGCTTCGACGAACGACAGCGGATCACGCTTCAGGTTCTCGACGAAATCAGACATAGCTTCCCCGCCTCATTCTTATCTGAGGCGATTATCCCACCTTTCGGGCCGATTGTGCATCGTGCATTTGCACCACGCACAAACAGGGCTGGAAGCAGCGCGATGCCTAATGAACGGCGACAACGCGTCCACGCACTTTGCGATCAGCCAGATCCTGAAGACTGTTGCGGATATCGTCGAAGCCGACCCTGCTGTCGATCACCATTCGGATCGCGCGCTTGGTATAAAGCTCCGTCAGATGACGGTGCATTTCCAACATATATTCGCGCGGGAATCCGCCGGCCAGGGCGCCGACGATCGAAATGTTTTTCAGCGTCAGAGTCTGGGGCGAGATCACACCCCAACGCCCGCAGGCAAAGCCGATCGGCAAAAGCCGCCCTTCTTGGGCGATGCAGTCGGCGGATTTTTCGAACATCTCGCCGCCGACCGGATCGAAAACTATGTCGGCGCCACGCCCGCCGGTGGCCTCATTCACCACCTGGACGAAATCGCCTGCCGTGTGATCGATCGCAATCTCAGCCCCGAGTTCGCGGCAGAGAGCAGCTTTTCCCTCACCGCCCGCAGTCGCGATGACCCTGGCGCCTAAAGCCTTAGCCAGCTGAATTGCCGCGAAACCCGTGCCGCCTGCCCCGCCATGTACCAGCACCGTCTCGCCCTGCTGAAGCTTGCCCCGCCGCACCAGCCCGATATAGGCAGTATGATAGGCAATCGTGAAAGCGGCAGCATCCGCGTCATCCATCCCGGCGGGAACCGGAAAGACCATCATTTCGTAGGTTTTGCAGGCGTCTGCAAAGGCGCCATGCCCCATGGTGAAGGCCGCGACGCCCATGACTTTGGTCCCAATCGCCGTCGAGGTACCGGGACCGGCATCGGTCACGGTGCCGACGAATTCCAGACCGGGCACGAAGGGTAACGGCGGCGTCAGGGGATAAACACCTCGGCACAGCAACACGTCCGGGAGCGCAAGTGCGCTGGCGGTGACCCGGATATTGAGCTCTCCCGGACCGGCAGGCTCAAGGTCGATCTCGACCTGTTTCAGTATATCCTTGGGTTCGCCTTGGCCGTTAACCTGCCATGCACGCACGTCTTCCTCCCTGATTTATCGGTTGGCGCCGATGGTCGGCATTTTATGTCGTGTGGTCAAGCGACGAGCATCACTATCTAACAGTTGGCGGTTAAGTGACGGAGATGGCTGAATGCAGGATTTGAACGATCTCTATTTCTTCGTCCAGGTCGTGACTCACGGCGGATTTGCCCCCGCCGGTCGCGCACTTCGCCAGCCGAAATCCAAGCTGAGTCGCCGCATCGCCCAGTTGGAAAACCGTCTCGGCGCGCGCTTGATCGAGCGATCCACCCGCCGCTTCCGCGTGACTGAGGTAGGCCAGCAATTCTATGAGCGCTGCCGCAATGTAATGACCGAAGTCGGCCAGGCGGAAGCGGTAATCGCCGAAGCTCAGGGCGAGCCGCACGGCACCGTCAGGTTCAGCTGCCCGATAGGGCTTATCGAGCCTCTGTCGCGGGCGCTTCCGACCTTTATGGCGCACTATCCGCGAATCAAGCTTCAGGTGCTGGCGAGCAACAGGCGGGTCGACCTGATCGAAGAGGGCGTCGAAGTCGCCATCCGCGTCCGCACGATCATCGATACGGACGCGACTCTGACGATGCGGACTTTGGGTAAAAGCCGCCGCATCCTGGTGGCGAGCCCCGCCTGGGCCGAGGCGAACGGCCCGATCCCCGGTCCTTCGGCGCTGAGCAGCTTGCCGACGCTCAGCATGACTGAACAGCCCGGGGAGGATCTATGGGAGTTGATCGCACCCGACGGGGCGGTCCACGCCGTGCGCCACGAACCGAGGATAGCCTGCGGCGATTTCGTTGCGCTGCGCGCCGCAGCAGAGGCCGGTCTGGGCGTCGCCCTTTTACCCTATCATTCCTGCGAACCTGCCCTGCGGTCGGGCAGGCTAATTCAATTGCTGCCGGAATATCAGGCGCCCGAGGGGACGATTTATCTGGTCTTCACCACGCGCCGTGGATTGCCGCCGGGCGTTCGCGCTCTGATAGATTTCCTGGCCGAACAGTTCCGCGACGACGCCCTGTTTGCCGGCAGATGACGGGTCAGCTTTCCTGGCGCGTCACCGACTGGGTCTTGGCGATGTCGCGCAGCAGATCGTCGACGCCTGCGGAGAGGAAGGCCAACGATGTCGGGTCGGTGAATTTGCCGTCCTGCATCTTCTGAAAGACACCGCCGATTACAGCCTGCGGGCGGAGAACGACGAGCGCGGCGATAGCGGTCAGCGTCTCGTTCAACTGGCCTTGGGCGCGCACGCCGCCGGTGCTGGCGGGGGACGCTGTAATCGTCAGAACAGGCTTGCCGGTCAGTTTTGCCTTGCCGTAGGGCCGCGACGCCCAGTCGAGAGCGTTCTTCAAAACGCCGGAGATGCCGTAGTTATATTCCGGCGAAGTAATGACCAGACCGTCTGCCCCATCGATGGCGACACGCAGCGCCTCGACCGCCGGCAGAGGCGGCTCGACATCGATATCCTGGTTGTAGAGCGGCAGATGGTCCAACGGAAAAATCACCATCGTCGCCTTGTCGGCGACGGCGTCGGCCAATGCTTTCAATATTGCCGTATTGGTAGATGCTTTCCGCAAGCTGCCGGAGATGCCGAGAAGACGCGGCTTATTGGTTCCAGTCATCGATATAAATCCTTAACGCAGGCCGGAAATACGAACCGGCAAATAGCTTTTTGCACGATATGCGACAAGGGTGATCGACTGCAAAACCATAAGAAAACCGCCGATCAGCAATTCAGCCTGAACAGGCGTAAAGCCGAATAGGCTCAAAAGCACCGGCGCGACCGTCTTTGTTCGCACAGGATGATAGACCGCGGCTGACAGGCCGGATGCGACATGAGCGATATGATTGAGCCCGAACGTAACCATCGACCGATCCTTCGTCGGCCTGACGTCAGACCGTTGGCGAAGAGATGGCTGTTCGATTACCCGCCGATTAGTAGTGAAATCGGGAACGCATCGTTCCCCCAGTGGAACGACCAGAGGCGCCGGCTATTTCGGCGCCATACGAATTGCCCCGTCCAGCCTGATGCATTCGCCCCTGAAATAGACGTTGCGAATCAACTCCGGAACAAGTGATGCATATTCCGGCGGCCGGCCCAGGCGTTTGGGGAACGGAACCGATCTGCATCTCAGCGACCTGCGTGTACCGCGCGATAGGTGGCTTTGATCCGCTTCGCGATCGACCACCGATGCACCTCCGACGGCCCGTCATAGATGCGAAAAGCTCGGGTATCGCGAAATATCTGCTGCACCGGCGTATCGTCGGTAACGCCGGCCCCTCCCATGATTTGAACCGAACGATCCGCAACACGGAACAGCGCCTCGGACACAGCGACCTTGGCCCGACCCGAGACGGCGGTGTCGTCGCGCAACGGCCCGTGCTGATCCAGTTGCCAGGCGGCGTGATCGATCGTCAGCATCGCCTGATGCAGGTCGATTTCATTATCCGCCAACATGAAGCCGACGCCCTCATGATCGATCAGCGCCTTGCCGAAACCCTGCCGGTGATAGGCGTAATCCGTGGCGATGACATGAGCCCTGTTCGCCGCGCCCCACCAGCGCATGCAATGGGTAAGTCTGGCCGGAGCCAGACGAATCTGCGCGGCGGTAAATCCGCCTTCGACCTCTCCCAAAATCTGGTCGGGTGTGACGCGCACATCGTCGAATCGCACGACCGCGTGTCCGCCGGGCATGGTGCGATCGATGGTGTTCAGAACCCGTTCTGTCACCACCCCGTGGTGCGGCAGGTCGACCAGGAACAAGGTCGCCGCGGACTCTGTCTTCGCCATCACAATGCCGATACCGGCACCTTCTGCTCCAGTAATCAGCCATTTGCGCCCGCTGATAACCCAATGATTGCCGTCGCGTCGTGCCGTTGTGGCGAGAAGGGACGGGTCCGAGCCCGCACCGCCGTCCGGCTCTGTCATGAAGAAGGCTGAACGCTTTTCGCCGGCTGCCAGCGGTCGCAGAAAATGCGCCTTCTGCTCGGGTGTGCCGACTTGATCCAGCAGATACATGTTGCCCTCGTCCGGAGCCATGAGATTCATGGCGACCGGGCCCAGCAGCGAAAAGCCGGAGGCGCGAAAGACCGTGGCGGTCTGACGATGGTTAAGGCCATAGCCGCCATAGGCCTGAGGTAGATGCGGCACGAGAAGCCCGGCGACCTTCGCCTTGGCTTGCATCTCACATCGCAATTCGTCCGACGGGCCATGAGAAAGAATCCGCGGATCCTTCTCATAGGGGATGATCTGGTCGCGGATGAAGGCAGCTGTCTTTGATTCCAACTCAAGTTCAAGCGCCGAACGGTTATAGTCAATCATTTCTGGTATCCCCGTATGTCCCAAACTGTTCTATAGACCGACCTTATGACGGATAAAATCGACTGCGTCGTGATCGGCGCCGGTGTCGTCGGCCTGGCGATTGCCCGTGCACTGGCAATTGCCGGTCGCGAGACCCTGATCGTCGAGCGCGAACGCGTCATCGGGTCGGGGATCAGCGCCCGCAACAGCGAGGTCATCCACGCCGGCATCTATTCCCCGCCAGGCACACTGAAAGCACGCCTATGCGTCGCCGGACGCCACCTGCTCTACGAATATTGCCGCGACCACGGCATCGCCCACCAGCGCTGCGGCAAGCTGATCGTCGCGACCGACGATATTCAGGCCGCCAAAGCCGAGGGGCTGATGCTAAACGCGCGCGCCAATGGCGTAACCGATCTCACCTGGCTCAGCGCGGCCGAAGTAAAGCGGCTTGAGCCGGAGCTGTTCACGACCGGCGCATTGCTCTCGCCATCGACCGGCCTGATCGATTCCCATGGCTATATGCTGGCACTTCTGGGCGACGCCGAATCCCACGGCGCGACGATCGCCTATGCAACAGCGGTCACCGGCCTTAAAGCCGTCGACGATGGCGTGGCCCTGACTTTCGGAACGGACACAGTTCCAACTTTGACGGCACGGGTAGTCATCAATAGCGCCGGGCTTGCGGCGATGGATATCGCCCGCAGATTTGGGGGCTTTCCTGGCAATTTCATCCCAAGGCTGCGCTATGCCAAAGGCAGCTACTTCACACTGAGCGGCGACTCCCCCTGTCGTCACCTGGTCTATCCGATGCCGGAACCGGGCGGACTCGGCATCCATCTGACCCTCGATCTGGCCGGTCAGGCGCGGTTCGGTCCGGATGTCGAATGGATCGATGAGCCGGAATACGACGTTAACCCCGCGCGCACCGGACATTTCGAAAAGGCCGTCCGGGATTACTGGCCGGGCCTGGACGTAAAGCGACTTAGCCCAGGCTACGCGGGTGTCAGGCCCAAGATCGCCGCCCCCGGCGAGCCGTCTGCGGATTTCCGGATAGACGGACCGGAAACGCATGGCGTTCCGGGCATCGTCAATCTCTTCGGCATCGAATCGCCGGGCCTGACCGCCTCGCTGGCGATCGCCCGGAAGGTTGCTCTCATGACTGCGGGCGAGTGACAGCAGGCAGGTAGCCAGCCCACCGAAAGGCGCTATAAGCATCCGGAAATGACTGGGAGGACGGATTTGTCATCGAGTACGCAGATATCTGCACCGCAATCTATGCGGACTTTTCGCGTGCTGCCCTTTACGCCGCCGCCCGGAGCATCGGGCCTCAGGCAACAGGTTCGCGCCTTTCTGGCCGACAATATGCCGCCCACCGACGCGCCCTATCGTGCCAACAGCTGGACCGTCGGCGATCGGGAATTCAGCCGGAAACTGGGGCAGGCCGGCTATATCGCAATGATTTGGCCCAAACAGTACGGCGGTCACGAACGCCACCCGCTGGAGCGCTATATCGTACTTGAGGAACTTCTAGCTGCGGGCGCGCCGGTCGGCATGCATTGGATCGCCGACCGCCAGAGCGGCCCGCTGATCCTGCGGTTCGGCACCGAAAAGCAACGCATGATGTTCCTTCCGCGCATTGCCGCGGGCGAACTCTTCGGCTGTATCGGCATGAGCGAGCCCGGCAGTGGCTCGGACCTCGCTTCGGTGCGCACACGCGCCATACGCGACGGTGATGGTTGGCGTGTCAGCGGCCAAAAAGTCTGGACCACCAACGCTCATAACGCCGGATTGATGATTGCGCTGCTGCGCACCGGAGAGCCAGGTGGCCGACAGGAGGGCTTGACCCAGTTCCTGATCGACCTGACCGCACCGGGTGTCACAGTGCGTCCGATAATCGACCTGGCGGGAGGACATGACTTCAATGAAGTGTTCTTCGACGATCTGTTCATTCCCGACGATATGCGCGTCGGAGCGGAAGGCGATGGCTGGAAGCAGGTAACCGCCGAATTGTCGCTCGAGCGATCTGGCCCCGAGCGATACATGTCGTGTTTTGCCTTATTCCTCGAGATGGTGCGCCGCGCCGGCCCGACGCCGGACGCCGCAATGACGGCACTGATCGGCCGGTTATCGGCTGAGATGTGGACGCTGCGACACATGTCTATGTCGACTGCCGCTCAACTTGCGGCAGGCAACGACCCGACGCTGGAAGCCGCGATCGTAAAGGACCTTGGAAACAGCTTCGAGCAGGAACTGCCGCGTTTGGTGCAGGCTGCGGCCGATGCCGATTTGGACCTGTCGTCGAATGAGGACCTAGCGCGCTTACTGGCGCTTCTGCTGCAGATTTCACCGTCATTTTCCCTGCGCGGCGGAACGCGCGAAATCTTGCGCGGTATCATCGCGCGAAGCCTGGGCCTGCGATGAGCGAAGAACCAATGAACGACGATCAATCGCTCCTCACCGATGCAGCCGGCCGGCTGTTCGGCGATCTTGCGCTCCGGCGCGAGGAAGATTTCACCACGCTTTGGACGCTGGTCGAGGAGGCGGGTTTTCCGCTCTTGCTGGTACCGGAAGCCGACGGCGGATTCGGCGGTCGTTGGCGCGACGCGTTTGCTGTGCTGCGTCTCGCCGGATACCACGCGCTGCCGCTACCGTTGGGCGAGGCGATCCTGGCGGCCTGGTTGCTGAACCGCTGCAACCTGGCGCAGGTCGAAGGTTTGACGACAATCGCGCCGCGGGTCGAAGGCGTCTTCGTCGAAGGCCGCTTCACCGGCTCGGTCGCGGGCGTCCCCTGGGGACAGGAGGCCGCCAATATCGTCGCGCTGCTCAACGGCACACTGATTGTGCTGTCCTGTGGCGATTCCGTCAGCATTGAACCCCATGAAAACCCGGCTGCCGAGGCTCGCGACACGCTCCATTTCGAACGTGCCCTGGCCCCCAATGCCCCCTGCGGGATCGACCTGACGGCGCTGGGGGCTCTCATCCGCACCGCGCAAATCGCCGGCGCGATGGATGCAGCCTTGGCCCAGTCCATTGCCTATGCCAACGAGCGGGTCCAGTTCGGCAAGCCGATCGGCAAGTTCCAGACGCTGCAGCATAACCTTGCGGTCTTTGCCGAAGAGGCGGCTGCGGTCAATTGCGCTGGCCAAGCCGCATTCGCGGCCGCCGATAAATACGACGGTGTGGCAGGATTCGAGATCGCCGCCGCCAAGCTTCGCGCCAACATGGCTGTGGGTGTCGGCACGTCGACTGCGCATCAAGTGCATGGCGCAATCGGCTTTACCCGGGAATATAGCCTTCATACGCTGACCCGCCGCCTTTGGTCCTGGCGGTCAGAATTCGGGAACGATCGGCTGTGGTCGCAAAGGCTGGGCGACCAGGTAATAGCCGCCGGCGCAGCTGCGTTTTGGGCTAACCTCACCGAACGATCCGACGCATGAGGTTCTGCGACCGACTTCCGCCCGCTATTGCTGTCGCCTTTTGGACCGCGATCGCAATAGTATCGCCGACACAAGCAGCCGATTCCGACGCGCTGCGTAAAATCGTCATCGACCAGTGCGTGCCGCACATGCAAGCTCGCGGCAACCCGGCGCCCTGCGCGTCTGCGGACTCGGCCGCGGGTTTCGCCCTGTTGAAAGACCGCAGCGGCAAGACGCAATTCCTTCTGATCCCGACCGAGCCGGTCACCGGCATCGAAAGCCCGCTTATTCTGGCGCCCGGCGCCCCTAATTACTGGCAGGCGGCTTGGACCGCCCGCCATCTGGTGGAGGGTCTGGCAGGACGGACGATTCCCCGCGACGATATCGGTTTGTCGATCAATTCCGCCTATGGGCGCAGTCAGAACCAGTTGCATATCCACGTCGATTGCATTCACCCCGAGATCCGCGACGCCTTACGGCTCAGCGACGCGAAGATCGGAGCCCATTGGACGGATTTGAACATCGACCTTCAGGGCCATCGCTATCGTGCCATGCGCCTAGAAGGGGAAGAATTGGGTACCCGCAACCCGTTCAAGATTCTGGCGGATGGCGACCCGCAGGCCGCTGCGGATATGGGACGCGAAACCCTGTCCGTCATCGGTGCAGTTTTCTCCGATGGTAAAGCGGGTTTCTATTTGCTGAGCGATCGGGCCGCGGTCACGACCATGGATATGGCGTCGAGCGAAAGTCTGCTTGACCATGACTGCGCGGTGCTCAAGTAATCGGCGGCTATTAGGGAAAAAGAGGGAAGCATGAGCGTCGAGATCGAATCGCTATATTCCGCCGTGGCCGGCGACGGGCCGCCGTTGTTCTTTCCCAATCCCGAAATCCCGGCGACTTTCAATTTCGATCAGGGTCTCGCCGCACCCGAGAGCTTTCCCAAAGAAGATTTGATTCGCCTGACCAGGCTCGTCCTGGAGCGGGACGGGCCCGACGTGCTCGACTATTTCGACCCCGCGACCGGATATGAGGAACTGGTCTTCGGTTATCGGCAGTTGCGCATCCGGCTGGCCGACCGCATTAAGAAAATGCAGGGGCGCGATCTGGGGCCGATGGGCATCATCCTGACATCGGGCTCGGTCCAGGGCATAGCGATGGCCGTTAACGGCTATGTGAACCCGGGCGATGTCGTTCTGGTCGAGGCTTCGTCCTTCCCATACGCGCTGCGCTACATGGGCATGGCCGGGGCCGACGTGCGCAGCGTCCCGGTCGACCATGACGGCATGGAGGTCGAGGCAATTCCGGCGATGCTGGCTGCCATTGCGGCCGAGGGCAAACGGGTCAAACTGGTTTATACCATCCCGACTTTCCAGACGCCGACCAACACCGAAATGTCCGTCTCCAGGCGGCATCAGCTTCTGGATCTGGCGAAGAGCAACGGCTTCGTCATTATCGAGGACGAGGTCTACGGCGACCTGCGCTTCGCCGGCGAAGATCTGCCGACCCTGCTCAGCCTCGACGATAGCGGTCTGGTGATTCAATGCGGCAGTTTCAGCAAGATCGTCGCGCCGGGACTGCGACTGGGCTGGATGGCAGGCGACCCGCGCGCCATCGGCGCTTTGGCGGCCGTTCGTCAGGACCTGGGGGTCGGCCAATGGCTGGCTCGGGTGATGAACGAATATATGAAAGAGGGATTGCTGGAACCCCATCTCGTGCGGGCTCGGGCAATCTACAAATCCAAAGCCATGACTGCGGTCAAGGCAATGCGCAAACATTGCGCGCCATACGTCAAATTCCGCGAACCGCGCGGGTCGTTCTATCTCTGGGTGGAAATCGACAATCGCGTGGACTGGGAGCGGGCTGCCCGTTTGGCCGAACGGGAAGGCATATTTTTCCGGCCGGGAGAGCGTTTCATGGGCGAGCCGAACGGACGGCAGTTCCTGCGCCTGGCCTACAGCCATGTCTCCGAACAGGTCGTCGCCGACGGCATTGCTAAATTGGGCGGCATTTTGCGCGCCTGCGCCCGCAACTGAGCGCATCGGATGGAACTGCGCGCTAAAACTCTGGCTACTGGCTTCGCCTTCCCCGAGGGTCCGCGCTGGCATAACGGCCAACTCTGGTTCTCGGACCAGCACGGGGGCAGCGTGCATATACTCAGCCCGGACGGAACCGAGGTCGAATCCTTCGCCGTACCCGGACGGCCATCAGGCATGGGTTGGCTGCCCGACGGCGACTTGCTGGTCGTATCGATGCTGGAACGGCGGCTATATCGTCGGCACAACGGGGCGCTGTCCCAGTACGCCGAACTGGGCGCACTTCACCCCGGCAACAGCAACGACATGGTCGTGGATAAGAACGGTCGAGCCTATGCCGGGAATATCGGTTTCGACTTCGATGCCGGCGAGACTTTTACCCCGACGGTAATCGCGCTGGTTTCGCCCGACGGCACCGTATCGGTTGCAGCCGGAGAGATCGACTGCCCCAATGGTTCGGTGATCACACCGGGCGGCCGCACGCTGATCGTCGCGGAATCGATGGGCAAACGCCTGACCGAATTCGATATCGGCGCCGACGGCAAATTGACCAACCGGCGTGTCTTCGCCGACCTTGGCGAGCGCGTTCCGGACGGTATCTGTCTGGATACCGAAGGTTGCGTCTGGGTCGCGGCTCCTTTCGCGGGGACGGCACTCAGAGTCCGCCGGGGCGGCGAAATTGCCGATAGCGTCCCGATCGAAGGCGCAGCACCTTATGCCTGCATGCTGGGCGGCGCTGACGGACGGGACCTGTTCTTGTGCTGCGCCACCCATCACGAACCACACCTGACTGTCCAGGTCCGCACCGGCCGTATCGACGTTGCCCGTGCGCCCGCACCAGGGGCGGGTTGGCCATGAGCGATCCGACGCCATGAGCAGTGCCAAATATTTCGACCCGCCGGGCATGCGCTTCGGCGGGATGAGCCAGGCGGTGCGCTGTGGCGAGATGATTTTTGTATCCGGCCAGGTCGCTCTGAAAGACGGGCAGGTCGTCGGCGTCGGCGATCCCGCCGCGCAGGCCAGGCAGTGTTTCACCAACATCGCAGCTGTCCTCGCAGAGGCGGACGCGACACTTGGCGACGTCGTCAGCGTACGATGTTACTTGACCGACAAGGCAGCCTATTCGGGATACGCCGAGGTTAAAAACGCTATCTTCGCCGACCATCCACCAGCCTCGACAACTGTCGTCGTTGCCGCTTTACTGCTGGCCGACCTGCTGATGGAAGTCGAAGCGGTTGCCTGGATGCCGCAGCCCGAATAACGGCGAAATATTCTGAAGGGAAATGCGATGCAAGGCCAAACAGCGATTCCGACACCGAAGGAGTTGGTGACCCGCGCCCGCGCGATGATCCCAACCTTGATCGAACGCGCACCGCGCCAACAGGCGGCGCGTCGGATTCTCGATGAGACGATGGCGGACCTGAAGAATGCCGGTTTTTTTAGGATTCTGCAGCCCAAGCGTTGGGGCGGCTACGAGCTCGCTCCACGGACCTTTTTCGATGTCCAGATCGCCTTGGCGGAGGGCGATGTTTCGGTCGGCTGGGTCTTCGGCATTCTGGGCGTACATAGCTTCCATCTGGCTCTCTTCGACGACCGGGCAGCCGAAGATGTATGGGGCCAGGACAGCAACGCGCTCGTCGCTTCTCCCTATTCGCCGGGAAAGGCCGTACCGGCCGAAGGCGGCTATCGCCTGACTGGGCGTTGGAGATTCTCCAGCGGAACGGAACATTGCGATTGGATATTCCTGGGCGGCGTCGTGGATCACGGCGACAGCCATGATTCATTCCTGCAGGCCGATTTTCGGACCTTCCTTCTGCCGCGCAAGGATTATCAGATCATCGACACTTGGAAAGTCGTCGGCCTTAAAGGGACCGGCAGCCAGGATATCATCGTAGATGGTGCGTTCGTACCGGAACATCGGACGCATCTGATGAAGGACGCGACCGAGGGCACAAATCCTGGCAGCGCACCGAAATCCAGTTCGCTCTATCGCTTTCCTTATTGGCAGATATTCCTGCGCGCCGTCTCGACCGCAGCGATCGGCGGACTTCAGGGGATGGTGAATGCCTTTGTCGAATACGGCGCCAAGCGTGTGTCCATTACGGGCGCCAAGACGATTTTCGACCCGGAGGCGACATTGGCCCTGGCCGAGGCGCGCGCCGGAATCGACGAAATGCGAGCAACCCTACGCCGAAACTTCCAGCGCATGGCGATCTTTGCCGAGATGGGCGAAAAGCCGTCGCTGGACGATCGGCTGTTGTTTAAATTTCAATGCACGTCGGTGGCCAAGCGCTGCGCGACACTGGCGCTTCCACTATTCGAGGCCGCGGGCGGCTCCGGCATTTTCGAAACGCAACCCTTCGGGCGCTACTACACGGATATCGTGGCGATGGGAAACCATGTCGCCAACAACTTCCGCGGCGCCGGGCGTAACTGGGGTGGCGTGATGATGGGGCTAGAAAGCCAGGATACGCTGCTTTAGCGCATCCAGCGACTTGCGGAGTTCAGTCGGCGGCTGCCGCCAAAGTGCGCCAAGCGGGCAGAACGACCCTGGCATACAGCGCTCCGCCACCGCGATTGGCCATAGTCAGCGTGCCGCCGTGCAAATCCACCAACGCACGCACCAGCGGCACCTCGGGCAAATCGATGCTGACGGTCGAAGACGACTGAAAGCGATCGGCCGATTGCTGATTGGCAAAAATCTCCAGCTCTGCGCCGCGATCGGCGGCCAGACGAACCGAGATCACGAATTCGCAATCCAAGCCGGCGAGAACTGCCAAGTGATCTAGAAGATCGATGAATATGCGCTCGATCATTCGACGGTCGCCACGAATCGGCGGAACGTTGGGTTCGATGCGGCATAGGATACGCGCCGCGGAACCCCGGCGTTCGCGCACCACCTGGGCCGCTTCCAGCGCAACGCTGTGCAACTGAACCGGCTCGCCCCGAGGCTCGAGAGGCACATGCTCCTCATCGGCCTGAGCCAGAATATGCGTCACCATCTCAAGGAGATGTGCTGCGCTGGTTTTGATGTCCTGGGCGTAGGAGTGATAGCGGGCCGGTGTTACCGGTCCGAATACCTCCTCCGAGATGACCTGCGAAAAGCCCAATATGGCGTTCAGCGGCGTTCTCAGTTCGTGGCTCATCTGGGCCAGGAATGCGCGCTTGGCGCGCTCAGAGGCTTCGGCCCGCCACATCGCCGACAACAGCTGTTCCTCGGCAAGCTTTCGCGACGTCATATCGAGCGAGACCGTGATGATGCCCGATATCTTTTCGCTTGCATCGCGTAGAGGCAATTTGGTCGTGAACAGAACCTTGCGGTCGCCGGCCGCGCCGCGAATTTCTTCCTCGACCTGATTGATCGTCGTGCCGTTGGCCAGAACCGATTGATCTGCCTGGCTCAACGCATAGCTATGGTCGGCGGCGAACAGTTCCTCCGGCATTCTTCCAATGGCATGAGCGCGCGCCAAACCGTAGGTGTCGCTCCAGGCCTGATTCACATAAAGATATTGCCGCCGGGTGTTACTGACGCTGATCAACGCGGGCACGGCGTCGATCAATTGCCTGAGACGCCCCTCCAACTCCTGGATATTGACCGAAAAATTATAGCTGTCCTCGACGATCTTGCGTTCGAGCGACAGTGCATGATTGCGGACGGTGCGCTGATGTTCGCGCAGCTGCAGCAGATTGCGCAGACGTATCCGAAATTCCTGGTGATCGATCGGGCTTAACAGAAAATCGGTGGCTCCGGCCTGAAGCGCCTTGTACCGGAAATCCTTATCTTCATAGATCGTGACGATGACGATCGGAATTTCGCTGCAGTCAGGCAATTCGCGCAGAGCCGCAACGAAGGCCGCGCCGTCCATGCCCGGCATGCTGTAGTCGGAAACAACGAGATCGGGCGGGTTCTCTTTCGCCGCCTCAAGAGCCAACGCCGGACTAGGAAACGTGTCAACTTCGCCACCGTCGGTCAGCCCGAGAGCCAACTGCTTCATGATCCGCAAGTTGCTCGGCTGATCGTCAACGATCATGATGCGCATCTTGTACTGCGCCGTCAGTCGCGTCCGCGCTATGTTGGTCGCCACGCTGGAACTTCGAGCCGGTGACATATTAAAATCTTTCCTTTACAATCCCTTCACCAAATGAGCATCGGTCTCGATTGCTGAAGAAACACCAGTCGGCAAAGTAAGCATTTTGCTTGCAATCCAAAAACTCTCGTTTCAGATCGACGACGTGACGCCTAGTGAATAGCAGCTTTCCTCTAAGCGTTGAAGGGGCTTGCACCATCGGAAAATTAATCGCGTTGGACGCGGCCGGAAATCAGGGCCTTCATGGTTGAGAGGCCCCGGCCCCAATCTGTGGGTGTAAGAGGGAAAAGATTGCGTGCTCTGTTCCGTTACTGGAACGAAAAGCGCGGCGATCTGCCGATGCCGCAGCGTGCGCAAATCGACCCGATCGAGATCGCGCGCCTGCTCCCGGTTGTCGTGATGGCCGATGCCGCGCCGACTGGCGCGCGCATAAGGCTGATCGGCACCGAAGCGACCGTCGGATATGGCCAGGAAATGCGCGGACGCCTCGTCGACGAGATGGATTTCGGCGAATTCACGCCCTTCTGGCAGGAAGCATTCGCGCTGGTGGCTGCATCGGCTGGCCCGGCGTTTGCCGCGGGAACCTTCACAAAGGGTAATCAGCACTGCTGCGTGGAGATCGCACTGATGCCGCTGAGTGAGGATGGGCTCAGAGTCAGTCAGATTTTCGGTGGCTTGCTGATCGCACCGGTCGACCAAAGTGGAATGATCGCGCCGCGATCCGCGCCGGCATATGTCTCGCGCATCGTTGACGATTACGAAGCAAATTGCTCAGCGTCCGAGCGATGCTGCCGCTGACAAAATATCCGATAAGGCGGAGATAACAAAAAACTGCTATAAGGCGGATATGAACTTACGTGCCTTCGCTCGTTTTCTCTCGTTTCCGGCGCTAAGCCGGATACCGGCCTCGCTGCGCGGCAGACCCGACAGCGAGCATGAGATGAGCTTCAATCGTCTCGCACTGTGCCTGATCATCTTTTCCTATTTGATGGTTCTGGTGGTCTCCGGCTCGGGCGGGATCACGCGACAGCTCGTTCTGATGTTTCTGTATCCCGCCGTCGCTGTCGGGATATTCCTGCATATTCTATGGCGGCCTCAACGCTCCTACGCGCGTCGCTATTTCGCCCTCTTCGTCGATATCGCCACGCTGTCGTATCAGCTTCACATCGGCGGAGAGATCGCGTCGGTATTTTTCCCGCTTTACCTCTGGACGGTATTGGGAAACGGCTTCCGCTTCGGGCTGAACGCGCTGACGGCTGCAATGTGCGTCGCGCTTGCGGGATTTACCTGGGTCGTCCTGACCACCCCCTTCTGGTACGATCAGGCATATTTGTCTGCCGGAGGCTTGGTCGGCCTGCTGGTGCTGCCGCTTTATTCCGGCACGCTCATCCGCAAGCTGTCCTTCGCCAAACAACAGGCCGAAGAGGCCAACCAAGCCAAAAGCCTATTCCTGGCGAGTGTCAGCCATGAGCTGAGAACCCCCCTAAACGCGATTATCGGCATGAGTTGGCTTCTGGCCGACACCGAGCTTGATGTCGAGCAGCAGGACATGGCGCGCACCGTACAGGGCGCGGCCAAATCCCTGTTGTCGCTCATCGACGGCATATTGGATCTGTCCCGCATCGAAGCCGGCCATATGCCGACCAATGCGGTCGACTTCGACTTGGCGACGCTGCTTGCCGATGTCCGCGGCATGGTCACAGCACAAGCGCGTACCAAGGGGCTGCGCCTGGGGCTTCATATTACTGCGCGAACGCCGTTGGCCCTGCGCGGCGACCAGCGCCACTTGCATGAAATTCTAATGAATCTCGCGGGCAATGCGGTGAAGTTCACCGACTCCGGCAGCGTCATGATTTCGGTCGATGCGACACCCCTCTCCAGCACCAAGATGCATGTCCGTTTTGAGGTGTCCGACACCGGCGTCGGCATCGCCGAAGATGCCGTTGGGCGAATCTTCAACAGCTTTACCCAGGCTGACGAGACCATTATCGACCGGTTCGGCGGAACGGGATTGGGTCTTGCCATCTGCCGTCGTCTCGTCGAATTGCTGGGCGGCGAAATCGGCGTGGATAGCCAAATCGGGGTCGGAAGCAATTTTTGGTTTACCCTCGACCTGGACCGCCAGCAGAGGGCCGAGGCAGATCAGCCCAATTTCGTCAGCGCCAGGGTCATCCTTCTGTCGTCCGACGAATCCATGGCAAAACATATCGCCGCCTTGGCTGCGCCCTGGAAGGCAGACATCCAAGTCGCCGCCAACGCAGCGCAGGCGATCAACCTTGTGCGCGCCAATGCCGATGGAACGCCAAGAACGCTGATTTTGCATAAGGAGGGGCTGACCTCCGACGTGGGCGCGCTGGCGTCGGCGCTGCAGGGGCTCGATCCGACCGGCAGACTTCCGCTTATTTTGATCGACGACACCTACGCGACCGGCCTTCCCGAGGTATCGGTGCGGCGACATTTCACGACCGTGCTGTCACCTGCGGTCGATGAGCAGGAACTGCGGGCGGCGCTCCAGATCGCCTGCGGCCCGCGCGGCGGCTTGATCTCAATTCCGGCCGCGGTGGCCGACACGGCACAGGCAGGCCCCGAACGCACGCTGCAGATTTTGGTCGCCGACGACAACCGCACCAACCAACGCGTGGTGGCCAAGATTTTGGAGCGCGCAGGTCATCAGGCAAAGGTCGTGAGCAACGGCGAAGAAGCGCTCGATGCCCTGGAGCAAACGCAGTTTGATCTGGTGTTAATGGACGTCAATATGCCGGTGATGAACGGGCTGGAGGCTACCAAACTCTTTCGCTTCACATCGCTTGGCCTGCCGCATGTCCCAATCATTGCGCTGACCGCCGACATAACACCGGAGGTCGCTCAGCGCTGTTCCGACGCCGGTATGGACGCCTGCATCACCAAGCCGGTCGAACCGGCGCGATTGTTGGAAATCATCGACACTATGGTGCCCAAAGACCCGACCGACATTGTATCTATTGCCGCGTTCTCACCGCCTGTTACCGATATCGCGTCCCACCCAAGGTTCCGGCCGGCGAGCCCTCTTCCGGCCATCGACATGCGTGTGTTGGCCGAATTGGAAACGCTGGGTGGCAAGTCGTTCCTTGCGGATTTGATAAAGGAGTTCGTGAACGACGCCGGGGTGCTTGTCGCCGAAATCGCGGCGGCGGCAGAAGCTGTCGATGTGAAGTTGTTCCGCGATCAGGCTCATGCCCTGCGGAGCGGCGCCGCCAATATCGGGGCGAAGGGGCTTTATGACCTATGCCTTCAGTGGCGGCAGATCAGCGAAATGGAATTGCAATTGGATGGACACCGGCATGCAGAACGGCTGACAGCCGAACTGGATCGGGTCCGTCAGGCGCTGCTTCAGCACCAGGCCGCCTCGGCTCAGTCGGAAAGCATGCATTGAATCGTCTCGCGAATGGACTCTATTGAGCAAAACCCGGCAAGGGACCCCGTTCGTCCCTTGCCGGTTTCGCCCGATATCGGCGGCCGCCCGTATTCGGTCGCCGATATATCCCGCAGATGGTTCGTTACTCCGCCGACAGAGCCGAGACGTTGCCCGCACTCTGCGATGCGCGACGCCGATCCTGCGCCGACATCAGGCGAGTCATCCTGCGCAAGTCGGTTTCGCTGAGACCAAGGGCAGCCTCGACCCAGATATCGGTTACATCCCGCAACTCTTCGAACGTCACCGGATTGACGCGCTTACGGGCGGCAAACACCGCCCGATAGGCGTTATGCCTATAGGCATGGCGGTCGATATATTCGCGC
>PLTD01000151.1 GCA_003165335.1 Rhodospirillales bacterium
AAGCATTGTGTAAAGCCGATCGCCGTCGCGAGATAGCGCGCGGGAAATCCATGAGTGGCGAGATAGACGGCGCCAGTGAAGGCAAATGCGGATCCCGCGCCCTGGAATAGCCGGCCGGCATCGGCCGCCGCGGCGCTGCCGAGGCCAAAAAGGATCGCGCCGATCGCCAGAAGCCCCAGCCCAACAGGAACGACGAATTTGGCGCCATACCGGTCGAAGCTTGCCCCGGACAGGATCGCGAAGGTCGAATACGTGTAGTAGTAGAGGCCGATGAGCGAACTCACGCCCAGTGCCGATAGGCCGAATGCTGCGGTCAGTTCGGGTACCATGACCCCAGGGGCCGAACGCAACGCATATTGCAGGAAGTAGAAAACCACGCAGAGTGCCCAGGCCGCGACGAACGGCCAATGGAATTCCGATCCGTATCGCACCGACTTGTCCCGCATGATATCTCCTCGCCGCTACCGAATCTCGCGAATCGGTAGAAAAGCGCATTGCGCACTACCCGATGACTGCGCGTTCAGCGTAGTCGGCGGGACGACAGCGAGCTAGACTCGGAAACTACTCAGGCCTGCAATAATAAATCCGTCATCAAGGCCTCACCGCGCGGACCCAGACCGGACTTGCCGGTGCCGTTCGCCTGCTCGCATGCCAACGCCGGCGCGCCTTCACCCTATTGCGGCGGAGAAGCGCGGTCGTTCGATCGTCAACGCCCTGACATCTACACAGGACTCCCAGAAATCTATTCGCGTCCGAGCAGGGAACGATTTGGCTGCGGTTCACTTGTAGCGCAACAAGACCCTCACAAGCTCGTGAGAAAGTCCGAATAGCCACCCTTGCAGCTTATCCCGACGCTCGGGCGGGCTGTGGTGAACCGCGACGCAATTGCGCGCTGTACCATGCCTTTCGGGCATTTCTAACCGCTGCAGCAGAAAGAAGAACAAGATGAAGTCGACTTCAAAGTTATTTGCCGCATCAGCTGCGACATTTCTCACATTTGCGGTTTTCGTGATGACAGCGTCCGCTGTCTACGCAGACGAGTATTGCATCACGAATGGCGCCCAAGACGCTCATGGCTGCGGCTATCCGAACATGGAGGCATGCCAGGCCGCATCGTCCGGTATCGGAGGCACGTGTACGCGCGATCCTCACTATAAAGCACCCGGCAATGCCCTGGCTTATCAACCAAAGCACTCACGCTTGAGAGGCGAGCTTCGTCCCGGGAAATAATCCGTACGGCATTAATTGGTCGCGCTGGTGGCCAGGAAATACAACACCAATGGTGCGGCTTCTGAGTTTGGCTCAGAGGTCGCGCTAACTTGATTATTGCCGGATCGGAATCGCCGTTCTCCAGGGGTGCGGACGAACCGACAAGAACGATCGGTTACCACTTAGGTTCTTGTTTGATGACAAGTCACGGAAATATTCACGAAGTCGAGACGTATCAGACATCCGGCGTGGATTGGCTCGATATGGCGCGGCGTGGGTGCCTAGGTATTTTCCGAGCCTTTCTCGCCGGTCTTGCGTTCGCTACCGATAGGACAACGCATGATAGGGGCGCTTTTCTTTGCATAGGAGGGTCGGATGACTCTGTTGAAAATTGCAGCGGTCGTCGGGGCCGGATTGGTGCTCACGACAGCGCCTGCTCTGGCGGGGCTGGCCTCGCCGGCCCGTCTGCAGGTGGCAAACCCCGAGTTTCAGGTCGAGCAGGCTCGATACCGGCGCTACGTGAATCCCGGAGCTATTGTCGGCGGCGTGATCTCCGGTGTGCTGGGCGGCGTGGTAGGCGGCAACTGCTATTTCAACGACTGCGGTTATTACGACAATGGTCCCTACTACGGCGGCGGTTACTCTGGTGGCGGCTATAGTGGCGGTGGCCGGGGCGGCGGATTCCACGGCGGGCGTGGCGGCGGAGGCGGTGGTCACGTCGGCCATGCCGGCGGTGGTGGTGGCGGACATCCCGGCGGCGGTGGCGGTCACGGCGGCAAAAAATAGCAGAGCAGACTTGTCGGGTATTGCCGGGCAATCGTAGGCAAAAGCCTGAATTTGGATATGACAGCCAACATTCCACCCAGCATGGGAGCATGAAAATGCAAAAACTAAAGGTTTCGGTCCTGATCATCGCAGCTGCGGCTCTTGCCGCGACCACAGGTTCGGCGGCGGCCGGGCATGGCGACCGGGCGCCCTTCGAGCGCGTCTGCGAGGAGCGCGGCGGGCCATCTCACCATCCTGAGCTAGCGGACCGGCTGGCCGAGCATCTCGATCTGACCGATGCGCAAAAGGCAGCCTTCAAGGAATTCCACGAAGCGCGCAGGAAGTCGATCGAGGACGCGAAGGCTGCGCTCTGCGCTAACAAGCCCGACCTGTCATCCTTCGAGGCTCGCCTCAATTTCAGCCAGACCTTTCTCGAAACAAGGCTCACGGCGTTAAAGGCGGAAAATCCGAAGCTGATCGCCTTCTACAACAGCTTGGATACCCGCCAGAAAGCCAAATTCGACTGGTTCCGCGAACGTCACGGCCGCGAATGAGCTGGAGAATAGCGTGCCGCTTAAAGGCAAGAAGGGCTTGATCGTCGGCATCGCCAACCAGAACAGCGTCGCCTATGGCTGCGCTGAAGTTCTCTGCCAGGCTGGCGCGGAGCTTGCCGTCACCTATCGAAACGCAAGAGCCGAGCCATTTGTGCGCCCGCTCGCCGAGCGGCTTGGGAGCGCCATTGTAGTGGCCTGTGATGTGCGCGAGCCCGGTCAGCTCGAAGCCGTGTTCTCGCGCATCCGGAAGGAATGGGGCCGTCTTGATTTCCTGCTCCACTCGATTGCCTACGCACCAAAGGCAGATCTGCATGGCCGCGTTACCGACTGTTCGCAGGCCGGGTTTGCGATGGCGATGGACGTGTCGTGTCACTCTTTCGTTCGGATGGCGCGGCTGGCAGAGCCTCTCATGGTGGATGGCGGGTGCTTGTTGACGGTGACCTTCTACGGTGCAGAAAAAGTCGTGCAACAGTACAATCTGATGGGGCCGGTGAAAGCTGCACTCGAAAGCTGCGTCCGCTATATGGCGGTCGAACTTGGACCAAGGAGGATTCGCGTCCACGCGCTCTCTCCCGGGCCGCTGAGGACACGGGCAGCGACGGGTATAGCGTGCTTCGACGAAGTCCTGGAACGGGCGCGCGCTCGCACGCCCGAGCACCGGCTTGTGAGCATCCGGGATATCGGAAATCTCGCGGCATTCCTGGTCGGCGACGGCGCAGCCGCGCTCACCGGAAATATAGAATATGTCGATGCCGGCTATCATATCGTAGGCTGAGGAGCGCGTCCTGAGTGGGACTGGAGCGCATGGGAAAACAGTACGCTCACAAGATCAAGCCGGGAGAGGCCTCAAAACTCGCTCGAAGGCAGGCTCCCAAGGAGGCTGAATATGCCCGGAAAAGAAAGCCCGAAGACCCTATCCCTCGGCGCGATTGTCTCGGTCCGCGGCAGTGTCGTGGATGTACGATTCGATGAGCATTTGCCTCCGATCTATTCGGTGCTTCGTACCGGGAATAAAGGCCAAGTCGTCATCGAGGTACTGGCGCAGCTGGACGCGCGTCACGTGCGCGGGATCGCGCTGACACACACGCAAGGTCTCGCTCGCGGCATGGCGGTGCAAGACATGGGAGACCCGTTAAAAGTGCCGGTGGGCAAAGAAGTT
>PLTD01000265.1 GCA_003165335.1 Rhodospirillales bacterium
GCGATTCTCGAGATTGCAGCAAGTTTCAGCATCGCCGTCGATACCAGTGCCGGCGGGAAATGAGCCGGTAAGCCAGGAGAAGAAAGAGAATATGCTGTTGTGGGCCGTTCCGGCGGCAATGGATGGTCATGACTTGCAGAAGGCAGTCGCCGGAAATCGTCTGGTCGACAAAGTCATCAATGCAGGCAAATCAGCCTGAGGGAGAGGGCGGGAGTGCGCAAGAATCTGGTAAAGGAGCGGCTCAGGGCCGGTGAATGCGTGTATGGCACGTCGTTGGAAGAGTGCCTCGACCCGGAGATGCCGGCCTTGTTGAGGGCTTCGGGCCTGGACTTCTTTTTTGTAGATACGGAACATAGTGCCGCGGACTATGCGCAAATCAGAGCGCTGTGCCGGGTTGCGATCTCTGAAAAAATTGTCCCGCTGGTTCGGGTTCCGCAGAACGAACCTGCCCTCATTACCCGTGCATTGGATATGGGCGTGATGGGCGTGATCGTTCCACGGGTACATTCCCGGACGGAAGCCGAGGCTGCTCTCGACGTCATGAAATTTCCGCCTCTGGGGCATCGCGGTTTCGGTCTGCACGGCATCATCACGGATTTCGGTTCGGACCTTGCGCAAACACAAATTGAATCGGCGAATGACGAAACGATGGCAGTTTTGATGATCGAGAGCGGGCGGGGTCTCGATTCCGTTGAGGAGATTGCCAAAGTACCTGGTCTGGACGTGCTCTTTATCGGTCCCTATGATTTGACGTTGTCGTTGGGCATCATTGAGCAGTTCGACAATCCGATTTTCCTGGGTGCAGTCAAGCGCGTGGTGGCCGCGTGCAACTCGGCGGGCATTGCCGCGGGAATGCAATCGGGCAATATGGAGTTGTTGATGAAGGGCCGTGATATGGGTGTGCGCTTCATGATGTATTCGAGTGACACGGGCGTGCTGCAAAGGGGCTATACCGAGGCTGTGGCAATGATGAAGAAACATAACAGCGACAAGTAGAGCGGGAGAGGGAAGAGCATGGATACCGGTCTGGCCGGCAAAACTGCGCTGATTACCGGGGGAGCCACCGGCATCGGTTTTGGAATTGCCAAAGCCCTTGCAGCCGAGGGCGTTCATCTTTCCATTGCAAGTGTCGATCTGGACCAGGCTAACCTTGCCGAGTTGCGCTCTATGGGTGTGGAGATAGAGCCGATCGAATGCGATGTAAGTCAAGAAAATTCGGTAATCGACATGGTGGAGAGAACCATTCGGCGCTTCGGCCATCTCGATTTCTATATCAATAACGCAGCCCGGACATGGCATCAACCCGTGACCAAACTGGATACGGAGTCGTTTCTCAATACCTTGCAGACGAACTTATTCGCTTGTGTCTGGGCTTGCCGGGAAGTATCGAAGCACATGATCCGGCGCCGCTCAGGCAGCATTCTGGTCATCGGTTCTACCGCGATGCTGAACCCCTTTTATCAGGAAAGCTCTTACCGCATTTCAAAGGCCAGCCTTCCATATTATGCGGAGGTTCTGGCCATTGAACTGGCGCCCTATGGAATTAGAGTGAATACCATCATTCCGGGCTTTCATCTGACGAAGTTGACCACGGAATCCTTATCGGAAGATGCGCTTCAGAAGATCCTTCGCGAGATCCCATTGCGCCGGGGAGGTCTACCTGCCGATGTGGGCGCGCAGGCAGTCGTACTGCTATCGGACAGGCTTAGCGGATATACCACAGGCGCTTCGGTGGTGATTGATGGCGGGCTTCACCTCCGGCCCCTGCCGTTCTACACCGACGAGCAACTTCTCCAATTCAACGCGCCTTCCGGCAACAATCAGGTATAAGAGCCAGCATATCGGACCAGTACCGAAATACGCCGTTGTTGCCCTAACACTGCAACTCCTGAATGGCCGCCCATCCGGACATAACACGATTTTCGGGGTCACTTCTGGGTTACCGGCGATTCACCGGGATCATTCCTTCAAGCCAGAAAGATCCGTCATGCTCCTTTCTGAACTTCCTCCCTCCGCCGGATGAAAAAGTCGAGATTATTCTTCAATCGCTGATTGTTCGGGTCCAGTTCGAGGGCCTTTTGTCCCTATTCCACGGCGCGGTCCATCTGACTAAGATGCCCGGCAGCGATCGCGCTCAGATCAAACAGCCTGAACCCCAAGCTCGAAGCGTCATCGAGATAACCGGCGTCTTGAAACCAAAACCGCCAGCGCGTCTCGCCCTTTTCCTTCGCTTCTTTCGCCGCTACCAGAATCCTTTCCGCCGCTGCCTGAATTCCGCCTGACGCGGAAATGAAAAATAGCCGATTCCCGCCATGGGCCACACCGCTGCCCACGTTCGCGCTCAAAGGCCACTAGTGGAGGCTGGTGAAAGGTAGGGACCAAAATCTCTTGGTCAAAGCGAACATAGACCGTGCATTGTCCGAATTCACTTACATCCAAAAGAATCGAAAAATGCCAAGAAATTGCGTAGCATCGCCGCCATTCTCATCCCCAAGCGGAGTATGGCGCGACGGACCGCAATCGGCCCAGTGCTTTGCTCTTCGTATGGATGAAGGCAAGTAAACATGCTGAGAGATAGTGCTGAATGTTTCTGCTTGTTCGCGACTATAAGTGCCAACGCGGACCGCTCGGGCGGCGTCCGTGGCAGACGTACTCGTGCTGGCATGCGCACGCGGGTTCAACCCTCACGCTAACAGTAAACACAGGCAGCGCGCATGTGTGAACAGCCGTCCTCCGCGGTGCTCATCAGGCCCTGGAATCTCACTCCCAGTTTCAGAAGTGTGATGGTCACCTTCGTTTCCTCTTTGGAGGTAACCTCCGCAAGTACCTTTGGGGTATGGCTTATGGAGCCCTTTCGAGGTTATCCTAGCCACCATATCTCCCTCCATTCAGACAAACGAGGGACTTTAACATATCGCGGGTGTTTGCTCTTTGCAACTGTATTGGTGGCCTAAAACGGACAAACGGCGCCCATGAACGAATAATCTTCTGGCGCTAGTCTTTTGCGCGCCGGAAGCCTGTTCGGCGGAAACAGGCTCAGGACGTGTCCGATCAGAGGTGTAAATCTTAATGGAAATGAAACCGGAGCGCATTGCCAGCCATTCGGACCCAGGGCTCTTCTCTAACGCTGTGGCCGAGGCTGAGGGGACGCCGGAATTGGGCGCCGATGAAGCTCCGCCAATCTTTTCCAATGGCGTCGAGCCGCCGCCGCTTCATCCGCGCTTGCAGGCGATGATCCGCGCGGCGCTGCATCACGGCGTCGAGCTCGATCCAAGAGAGTACAAGCAGCCGGTCGGCGAGGACGAGCCTTCCGCGGCCGCGCTTTCCTTGTGGGCACAGAACAGCGGTATGTGGGCGCGCGCAGTTCGCATACCCTGGCGCCATCTGATGCGTTTCCAGGACACGGGGCCGGTGGTCCTTTTGTTCAACGATGGCAGCGCAGGTCTCATCACCGGGGCCGACCCAGGGCAGAGGGTTGTCTATGTGCAAGGCCCTTATGCGGCGCCCGGCACGCCACCCGTCACAGTGGATGAGCTTAGGATGTCGGAGGTCTGGGCGGGCGATGCGGTACTGCTGCGGGCGATCCGCAGCCAGGGCAGCCAGGTCGCGAGCGATGCGCCGTTCAATCTCCGCTGGCTTGTCCAGCTTGTGCTCGGGGAGCGCAAATCGCTGCTGAACATCGGCGTGGCCTCGCTGGCCATGAGCATTCTCACTATCGTTCCGCCGCTGCTGGTGATGACCACCGTGAACAAGGCGCTGCAATTCAGCAGCCTCTCTACTTTGACGGTAATTGCCCTGATCCTGGCGGTGATCGTCTTGTACGAGACTTGCTTGGGCTTCGCGCGCCGTCTGATCATCTCGGTGGTTGGGACGCGGCTCGACGCCAAGATCAGCCTGCACGTATTCAATCGCCTGGTGCGGCTCCCGCTCGATTATTTCGAGCGGCATCCAGCCGGCGAGACGATGTACCAGATCAATCAAGTCTATCGGGTGCGCGAGTTTCTGACCGGCAAGCTTCTGACGACCTTCCTGGATCTCATCACGCTTTGCGTGCTACTACCATTCCTCTTTTTTCTAAACGCGACACTTGCGTGGATCGTGCTGGGCTGCGCCTTGATGATCATGCTGATCATTCTGGTTTTTCTCAAGCCGATGCGTGACACTTTTGCCCGTGTGATGGCTGCCGAGACCTGGAAAGCGGCAACGCTCGGTGAGACGATCGTCGGCATTAAAACCGTAAAGGCGCAAGCATTAGAGCCGCAGCGCAAAGCGCTCTGGGACGAGCGGGTCGCGGAAGCAGGGAAATGGCGTCTTGCCTTCGCAGAGCTGGCAAACTGGCCGCAGACCCTCGTTACCCCGATCGAGCGCACAATGGTTATAGGCACGATGATCATCGGCGCCTACCTGGCAATCAGCACACCCAACGGCTACACGGTCGGCGGCCTCTTCGCCTTCATGATGCTGGGTGGGCGTGTCGCGCAGCCGCTGGTGGGGCTGGCGCGGCTGATCGAGGACTATGAGGAGATCGGTGCCGCACTCGGCGAGGTGGGATTCGTGCTGAACCGCCCGCTCGAGGTCGATTCGGCCTCCGGCGGCTTGCGGCCGAAATTCCAAGGTGGAATTACCTTCCAGGACGTCACCTTCACCTATGGCGGGACCACGGTGCCGGCGCTCGATCGAGTGAGTTTCAGCGTGCCCGCTGGTACGGTCCTGGGCATCGTGGGGCGAAGCGGGTCCGGCAAATCCACGATCGCAAGGCTCTTGCAGGGGATCAACCGAGATTACAGCGGATTCGTGAAGATCGATGGCGCGGACCTGCGCGAGATCAACTTGCGGCATCTGCGACAGAGCTATGGCGTGGTGCTGCAAGACAACTTTCTCTTTCGCGGGTCGATCCGCGACAACATCATTGCCGGGCGCCCAGGCCTCACGCTGGCAGACGCGATGCAAGCTGCCCGCCTTGCCGGCGCTGAGGAATTCATCGAGCGCATGCCGAATGGTTATGAGACTTATGTCGAAGAAGGCTCGCCCAATCTTTCGGGCGGACAAAAGCAACGGATTGCGATCGCGCGCGCGCTTATCCATGACCCACGCATCTTGATCCTCGACGAGGCAACCAGCGCACTGGACCCCGATAGCGAGGCGGTGGTGAACGCCAATCTCTCGCGCATCGCCAGCGGGCGGACAATGGTCATCGTTTCACACCGCCTTGCGTCACTAACGGAGTGCGACCAAACCCTGGTGCTGGAGCAAGGCAAGGTGGTCGATATAGCGCCGCATAGCGTGCTGCTCACGCGCTGTGCCATCTATCGCCAGCTCTGGACGCAGCAGAACCGCCACCTCGATAGCCGTGGACCTCGCCCTGAGGTCGTTCCGCCCAGGCTGTCCGCCGCGGCCGGTGCAGAACCGAGGTTCCCCGCATGAAAAAGGCATCGTCGAATTCGATAGCGTTGGTCGAGCGCGAGTCGAGGTCGAAGGATCCGACGTTGCCGACGATACTGGAGTTTCAGTGGCCCTCGACGGCAATCGTCAACGCGCCGGTTCCTTTGTTCGCGCGCAGCGTCGTCTGGATCATCGCGAGCATGGTCTTCGCTCTGTTCGCGATAGCCGGGTTGATTCCGGTGGACCGGGTGGTGACGGCGCGCGGCATCGTGGTCTCGCAATCTCCGACCATCCTTGTGCAACCGCTCGATACCGCTATTGTGCGCTCGATCGACGTGCACGAAGGTCAGCAGGTGAGCGCCGGCCAGGTGCTGGCGCACCTCGATCCCACGCTCGCCACAGCCGATGTCGACACGCTCCAGGCACAACTGGCGAGCAATGAAGCAGAGATTTCCCGCCTTCAGGCCGAAGCCAGTGATCGGCGGTTCAGCTACGTCGGACCAGACCAGGACCGTTTAATGCAGGCGGCAATCTTTGCGCATCGAAAGGCTGAGTTTGACGCGACGGTGGCAAACTACGTGCATAAGCACGACGAGTTCGAATCCGAGATCGCGCGGTCCCAATCGGATGCCGCGGGCTACGCCGAGCGGTTGAAAGTCGCCGAGAAGCTTGAGCACATGAACCAGGAGCTGCTGTCAGCGAAGGTGCTTAGCGAGTCGGGCACTCTCGCTGCAACGGACAATCGCGCGGAGATGGAGCGCTCATTAGCGAACGCACAGCAAACCGCATCCGCTGCCAAACTCGAAATGGCGGCCCTCCAGTCCGAGCGGGATGCCTACATCCAAAACTGGCGTGCCAATGTCGCTCAATCTCTGTCCGATGCCAGCTCCAAGGAGAATGAAGTACGATCGCAGCTCGACAAGGCGAATCTGCATCAGCAGAAGGTCGAGTTGCGCAGCCCGCGTGATGCCATCGTGCAATCCGTCGCTAAGGTGTCGGTCGGATCTGTGCTCCAATCGGGCCAGCAGTTTCTCACTCTCGTGCCCATCGACACTCCGCTCGAGGTTGAAGCCGATATTTCCGGGCGCGATGACGGATTCGTACACGTTGGAGACATGGTGGCGATCAAATTTGATACCTTCCCCTATTCTCAATACGGGATGGCCAAAGGCAAGGTTAAGATCGTGAGCCCTGATGCCTTTACGCCGCAGACCGAGGCACGGAACCCGACCAGCTCTGTTCCGATGCCACCGTCCAACGCAGAACCTTTCTACCGGGCGCGCATCGGCATCGATCAGCTTGGGCTGCACGATGTTCCAGTTGGTTTTCGCGTGAATCCGGGCATGCCGGTGACTGCTGACATCAAGGTGGGAAAGCGGACGGTGCTTAGATACCTTTTCAGCTGGCTATCGCCTGTCGCACATGAGGGCATGCGGGAGCCTTGATGCCGAGCGAACGTGCCAACGCGAATCCCGATCAGCGTCGAATGCCGATGGCGTTCCTCGATTGGATCATTTGCCTCGGAAGGCCAACGGTCGCGCTTCGCCGGGCAATCCGGTTGGGCGAAAAGGGGAAGCCGGCAAAGGCATTTCGGCTCCTCACCCGCGCTGCAAAGGCGGGAAATCCAGATGCCGAGTACCGCGTCGCGCAATCCTATTTCGCTGGAAGTGGCGTGCCGCCCAGCCGAGTAGAGGGTGCTCGCTGGCTGCAGCGAGCGGCGGCGCATGGCTTAGTCGATGCTCAGTTGATGCTCAGCACGCTTTGCATCAACGGCCTCATACGAGTTTCGAGGGCCGACCCTTCGGGCAGCGGCTTTCCGGCAGAGAGTCTTTTCGCTGAAGACGCGCCAACCGATCCCGATTTCGATCTTGCGCTCAAATGGTCGCGCCAAGCGGCTCAAGCCGGGTCGGCGAAAGGCCAGGCGCTTCTGGCATATGTCCTCACCAGCGGACCCGAATCCATGCGCGACTTGGATGAAGCGCAGAATTTATACAAACAATCTGCATTGGCAGGCTGTCCCGAAGGCTGCCTTGGCTACGCCTTGTCATTGGCGCGGGTTTCGACGGAAGAAGAAACCCTTGTCCGTATCGTCGCACTGCTGCGCGAGGCCGCCAAGGCTGAGCTACCGACAGCGATCTACCTGCTCGGCGTTCTTACCGAGCGAGGGGATGGGACGAAGCGTGATCCCGTCATCGCAGTCGAATTCTTTCGCCATGCAGCCGAACGCGGACACCGCTCGGCGCAACTCCGGTGGGGGCTTGCTCTCGTCGAGGGGCGCCATGTCAAGAAAGACCCCGCGACGGGAGAGACCTGGCTGCGCCGCGCCGCGATGGCCGGAGATCCGGAGGCGGCGGTTCTGGTCGGTGACATTTACGCTCGGAACGGCCCGCTGCCGCCGAATTACACCGAGGCCGCGATCTGGTATCGACGCGCTGCAGAAGCAGGGCATCCGCGGGCCGCACGTGCCCTTGGAACCCTTTACCGCATCGGCGCAGGCGTCGCGCAGGATAAGGATGAGGCTGCGCTCTGGTTCCGTGCTTCCGCCGAAAAGGGCAATCAAGCTGCGCGGGTCGATCTGGCGAACCTATTGCTGCAGGAGGCGGGCACCGTAAAAGATACCGCTGGGCTTGCGCAATGGTTCGAGGAAGCGACAAAGTCCGGCGATCTTGTCGCCGCTTTCAATTTCGGTATCTGCCTCGCGCGAGGCCTGGGGGTAGAGCGCGACGATGAACGCGCCGCGCAATGGCTGCGCCGTGCAGCGGAAGGCGTGACCGAGGCGCAATACATTTATGCCCAAATGCTGGCGGAGGGCCGCGGTGTCGAGTGCAACTTGACAGAAGCGCGCGCCTGGTTTGCAAGGGCGGCCGAGGCCGGCATGGCCGATGCTCAGGTAGTGCTTGCTGAGATGATGATCAACGGCCGCGGTGGCCCCCGCGATTTATCGGCCGCGCTGGAGTTGTTCTCGAAAGCAGCCAACATCGGTCACAGCGGCGCCATGTTTGCACTGGGCGTCCTTTATGGCGGTGATCACGACATTCCCATGGATCGCTTGACAGCCCTACGTTGGTTTCGCGCCGCCGCTGAACTCGGCCACGGTCCGGCGCAACTGATGCTCGGCAGATATCTCGCCAGCGGCACCGCAGGCGAGCGCAACCCCGTCGAAGCGCGCGATTGGCTGGAGTCTGCGGCCGCGCAGGGCATCACCGAGGCGCAATCCGATCTGGAAGAGCTCCCCGCGTTGCACGGCGCTTGAAATAAAGAACGGCTAACTCGCTCGGAGCATCTATTTCGCCCCGTCTCTCACAGGTCCTCACAATTCAAGAACAGAACTCAATGCATCTATCGCCGGAGCACTTCGTTTTCTGCCGCGGGATGGTCTTGAAACTTACTTTTAATAATTTGCGAAGCCACCGGCCCTGCCTGCGCGCCTATCTTTCGATAGTTACGGAAAGACATGGTACCTAACCGAGGGCAACCTTCGGAGCGTTGGTGACCATCGCAACGGTGACTCTCAGAGTTACTTTTGGGGTGAGCGACGCCCCTGCACTCAATTCACACCAGGCTCATAGCCGCAGTCCATCTACGCTTTCAGCATCCCCTCAGCGCCTTACCAGTCACCGGCCCTGAAGTACTCAAGAACCCCTCATGAAACGAATCAAACTTGCCCACCGCCAAACCGCTGTCAGTCACATCCTTTTCCTCGTTGCTTCCAACTGATCACACCATAAACACAGGCGTTTTTCGCAGGCAGCATCAGAGGCAGCGAGTTACTAAAGGCCCCTGCTGCCATCTCCGTTACATCTCGGATTTGGCGCGGAACTTATTGTCGATGAACTCAACAATAACGGGTGCCACAGCAATACTTTGCCCATCTCAGAGCGGACTTAGAACCCTTTGGTCACGGCTTTGGTTACTAACTGTCTCCGCGGTAATCTTACTTCCGCCTCGCGAGTAATTCATGGCTTATTGGTAATCGCTTAAGTTAGTACTCAAGATATATTGACGCCCACCGGATTTATCTGGAGAATGGGAAAACTAACTGGGCGGAATAGCAAATTTACCAGGGCAGATTAACAAATTTACTAGAGCCTGTTTCAAAAAAGCGGCTTTGTAACAAGGGCGCGGTTTATCGGGGTCCACGGCGAACGATTTTTGTTCGCTGGGGTGACTTGGGCCGGCCCAGAATATGCGATAAAACAAGGGGTTTTAACCCCTGAGGGTTCGGGCCAAATTCCCCGGCCCATTCTTGATACACGCTGCAGGGTCTTAATAGAAGTCTCCCCCCAAAAAATGACTGAACCTACTCTTCGCACGCGAAGTGCGGGAGTGTCAGGACTGATGAAAAAGTCAAAAATCAGCAGTGTCGATAAAGCCCGCGCTGCGCGCCTGGAAGATCAAGCTGAAGCAGCCGCTGCGCGTCCAACCGGCGATCAACCCGATCGCCGCGATGTGCGCGACGCGTCTCATCTTCCCGAAATGCGCGAGCCCGCAACCGACCCGTCTATCGCGCCGACAACCGCGACGAATGCAACCAATCCAGACGCCGAGGCGCAGCTCGCCCTCGCCCACCACCGGGCCGGGCGTGCCGTCGAGGCCGAGGCGATCTACCGGCGCATCCTCCAAGCCGCTCCCGATCACGCCGACAGCCTCCAGCTTCTGGGCGCGCTCTCGCTGCAACTGGGCCGTACCGACGAGGCGATCGAGCTGCTGCGGCGAGCCATCGAGGTCAAGCCCGCATATCCTGAAGCGCACAACAATCTCGGTTGCGCCCTGCAGAAGCGCGGCGACACCGATGAGGCGCAGACGCATTGGGAAAAGGCGATAGCGCTCAAGCCCGACTACGCTTCCGCTTACGGCAATCTCGCCAAGGCCCTCTCCGAAAAGGGTAGAACCGCAATGGCGCTCGCCTGCTGGCAGCGCGCAATCGCGCTGAGCCCCGAGGACGTCGGCGCACTCGGTGATTTCGCTGCCGCCCTCCAAAAAGCGAACCGGTTCAACGAAGCGGTCGCGCATTACGAGCGCGCTCTCGCCCTCAAGCCCGATCACGTCGAAATGCACTGCAGCTTCGCCGCCGCTTTGCGCAGCGCCGGCCGTCCGTCTGAAGCCATTGACCGCTATCAGAAGGCGCTCGCGCTGGCGCCCGATCATGTCGGCGCGCAGGCCGCAATCGCCGGCGTGCTCGAGTCTGAAGGCAGAACCGGCGACGCAACCCAGCATTACGAGCGCGCCCTGGCGCTCAGGCCCGATCTCGCTCACTTGCGCTTCCGCCTCTGCATGGCGCAACTGCCCATTCTCTTTCTCGACGAAGCCGAAATCGAAGGCCGCCGCGGCGCATATCGCCGCCGCATCGAGCAACTCTGCGATGATGTCGAATCGGGGCGCGTTACGGGCGATCTCGCCGCCGCGGTCGGCTCCAACCAGCCGTTCTACCTGCCCTATCAGGGTCACAACGACCGCGATCTGCAGCAGAAGTACGGCTCGCTGGTCTGCAAAATCATCGCCGACAAATATCCCGCCGTGCCCATACCGCCTCCGTTGGCGCCCGGCGAAAAAATCCGCATCGGCATCGTCAGCGGCCTCTTCCGCAACCACACCGTTTGGAAGCTGATGATCCGGGGTTGGCTCAGCCAGCTTGATCGCAGCAAGTTCGAAGTCTTCGGCTACCACACCGTCGGCGATCGCGACGCCCAGACCGAAATCGCCGCCGGGCAATGCGACCGCTTCGTGCAAGGTCCGCTCACGGGCGAGCGCTGGCGCGAAGAGATCCTCGCCGACCGCCCGCACATCCTGCTCTATCCCGACATCGGCATGGATCCCACCTCGGGATGGATCGCCGCAAATCGCCTCGCCCCGGCCCAATGCATGACCTGGGGCCACCCCAATACCAGCGGCTATCCCACCATGGACTACTTCCTCACGAGTGCGCTGATGGAGCCGCCCGACGGCGACCAGCACTACAGCGAGAAACTCATCCGCCTGCCCAATCTCTCCATCTACTACGAGCCCATCGAGCTGAAACTGCCGCAGGTCACCCGCGAGCAGCTCGGCCTGCAGCCCTCATCGGTCGCCTACTGGTGCGGTCAATCGCTCTTCAAATATCTGCCGCAATACGACCGGGTCTTCGCCCGCATCGCGCGCGAAGTTCCCGAAAGCAAGTTCCTCTTCATCCGTTCGCATCACGGCGACGGCATGACCGGGCGCATGCGCAGCCGCCTCCAGCGCGCCTTCGCCGTTTACGGCCTCGACGCCAAAAAACACTGCGTCTTCCTGCCCCGTCTGGGCATGGATCAGTTCATCGCCGC
>PLTD01000145.1 GCA_003165335.1 Rhodospirillales bacterium
ACCGCCACGTCACGCTGCTGAAGACGCGCGCAAAACACCAGTTCGGCGACGAGAACCGCTACAAGGAATTCCAGAAGGGCATGCCGATGGGCCGTCCCGCGCACGCCCGCGAGGTCGGCGACCTGATGGCGTTCCTCGCCTCGGATCGATCGGGGTATACCTCCGGCGTGATCTTCACGGTCGACGGCGGCATCAGCGCGGGCTGGGGCTAGGCTCGGTCAACTACTGTCATTGTCGGCCAAGCGACCTATGTCAAAAAACGCAGGTTGGTGGCTTCATTGACGAAACGTCCCAATTTTACTAAGAAAGAGGGCGGTTTTTCGTCGATCAAGGCAGGGATTGAACGTGTCCAGTTCGTACCGGATAGACGAGTCACGAATTTCTCACAATCGGTTTGACGACGAGATCATCGCGGTGGACCTTGCGAGCGGCTCCTACTTCAGCATGCATGGCACCGCTGCGGAAATCTGGAGGATGATCGAGTCCGGGCCTGCGAGCGGTGCGTCGATAGCAGCGGCATTTGGTCAGCAATCATCGACAGCGATCTCCGAGATTCAGGCTTTCCTCACAAGCCTTGAAGCGAAACGCCTGCTTCGCGCCGTCGACGATCCGGCTTGCGCTACCACGACATCCCTGGCGTATTCCTTGCCGGTCCTCGAAGAGTTCGATGAGCTTCGCGAACTCTTGCTTGCCGATATTGTGCATGACACGGATGATGCAGGTTGGCCAAACCTCGCCACGAATTGACGTGGCGATTTCCAGGCCCGACCGAGCCGGTTCGTCGGACCAATCCGCAGTCATCAGGAAGATGGCTGCAGAGTATCTCGAGAGCGTCAATTCGATCCATTCGTTTGAGGACCGATGCTATCGAATCGGCGAAGACCGGATCCAGGTGCGATATTGCGATCCAAAGCTTGCGTCACTCCTGCATCGGTCGCTCGCACATCTCGAATGCGATTCGGGCGAAAAGCCTTCGCTGACGATCCATGCGATCAGCCGCGCAGTGCCGCCTCTGGCTCTTGCGGCAGATGACTGGTTTTCGAGCGCGNNTGCTTCCGAGATCCCGATCTCATCCCCGCATGGGATATGGCGACCCCTTTTCGCGATATTCTGCATGCCTGGTTCAGGCTGCGCGGAGGCCATATCCTTCATGGCGCCGTGGTTGCCGACGGTAAACACGCGGTGATGCTTGCGGGAGCCGGAGGCTCCGGGAAGTCCAGCTCCGCAATGGCCTGCCTGCGCCATTCCGACCTGCATTTTCTCGGGGACGATGTCACCTTGATCCGGGACGGCGACAGGGGCAAAAGGCTGGTGCACAGCCTCTATAACACTGCAAAGCTCCTGCCGCACGATTGCGAGCGTTTCGCCGGTCGATTGTCGCAGCTTGACGACTCGGGCAGAAGCGACGGGAAGCCGACATTCTATACTTATCCCGATTTCGGCGACCGCGTGGCCAAGACCCGAATTTTGGTCGGATTCTTGCTCGTCCGGCCGCATCAGGCAGAGCACGCCGTGGTGTCGCCCGCCAGTCCGGGCGACACGTGGAGGGCGATTGCGCCTTCGACTATGTCGCTGCTGCCGGTCGACGCGGGCGGAATCAAGTGGCTCGGCAATTTAGCCGCATCATTGCCGGCGTGTTGGCTTGATGTTGGCTCTCGACGCGAGGACATTCCCGTGGTCATCGCAGCCGCATTGAACCGTTTGCAAGCCCGGGATGCCACGCCAGCCGGAGCCGGCGCCGCAAAGCCGGCTCCATGACGGTCAGCGTCATCATTCCGGTTTTCAACGGGGCGGGCTTCATTGAGGAAGCCATCGAAAGCGTGCTTCGCCAGAGCCGGAAGGCAGACGAGATTCTCGTCGTGGATGACGGGTCGACCGACGGGACGTCGGGAATCGTCGAGCGGTACGCCGACAACGTCAAGCTCTTGACGCAGGCGCACGCCGGCCCTGCCGCTGCGCGCAACCGTGCGATTGGTTTCGCGTCAGGACAGCACATTGCCTTGCTGGATGCTGACGACATCATGCTGCCCGATCGAATCAGACTGCAGGCGGCACAGCTCCATGATCGTCCTGAGAACGACATTGTATTGGGCAAACAGATTCTGTTTCGGCAGGGTGAAGCGCCATCGGAAGTACTGGCGAGCCGCGACCTTCGTTCCAGAACACGGCCCGGGTTCGTGCCCAGCGCGGCGCTCATTCGCCGCACTGCTTTTGAAGCGTACGGCGCCTTTTCGGAGGACCAGCGCATCGGGGATTTCCTCGAATGGCTGACAAGGGCGCAGCAAGCCGGCTGTCGATCCTCCGTGCTCGACGTCCCTGTTGTTCTCAGAAGGGTCCATCGATACAGCCTGTCCAACTCAGCCGGGCCCGGCTACGCAAATCTCGTCGCGGCGATACGCAGACAAGGAAAGGCAACCCGTTCTTGAGCCCGCGCGATCCCGAGCGCTATTTCAAGCCTGAATGGCCTCGGGGATGCTGGCCCAGCCCCGATCAACGATTGCTGCTCCAGGCCTGCCTGCTGGAAGACGAGTCCCTGGCGCAAGCATCCTTTCTTAAGTGGTCCGAGCGAACCGATCTGTTCTTTCTCGAGGACGGCCTGGGCACGCTTCTCATGCTGCTGCCGGACCGCCTCGCCCGCTGGCATATCGATGGCTACGACGATCGCCGCTTGCGAGGCATCGTTCGGTATTACTGGGTGCGTCATCAGATGTTTCGGCGAGACCTCCGGATCGTCGCCGGACAATTGCAGGCCGCCGGCATCGACATTCTGCTGTTGAAGGGCGCCGCCCTCAACCTTCGGATCTATCCGAAAAGCACCCGACTGATGTCGGATCTGGATATTGTCGTCCCGCGGCACCAGATCGAAAAGGCAGTCTCGGCGCTTGTCGCCGGCGGCTGGAACTCGATGTTCCGGAGTGTTAAAAGCCTGCCATCCGTGACCCACGGCTGCCACTTCAAGCGCGGCGACACCGAACTCGATCTGCACTGGGACTTCTTCCATGGCCGCCCGCTGACGGCTGAACAACAGAGCCGGATCTGGTCGGAATCCGACACTGCCGAGGTTGACGGGATCCCTGTGAGAACTCTGTCTCCGGAATGTCAGACCCTCCACACCTGCGAGCATGGTCTACGCTACAACGAAACGCCTCCGCTGCGATGGATTGCCGATACTTTCTTTATTTTGAAGAATGCCGGCGAAATCGACTGGCAGCGTTTGCGAATTCACGCAAACGAATTTGGCCTAGTCGAACCCGTCGTCCGCACGCTCGAATATCTGCAGCAATGGCTTGGAGTTTCGCTACCGCCCGGCGCAGTCGACATGATGATAAAGTCCCGGGTGTCGCCGAGCGAACGTCTCGAATTTGCCATCGTCACGCGCCGAATGCCGGGGGCCCATCCGTTCTGGAGGGAGCTTCCCGGACGGATTTTCGATTTTCGACGTGCGCGAAAGCAGCAGCCGCAACTTACGTTCGGTGGATATCTGGCTCTCGTCAACAATCTGGATGGTTCGCTTCGGTCGAACTTGAAAAACCTCTCGAAAATCCAGTTAAACGCGATTGCCGGCGCCCTGACGTCCTTTGCACGGCGCGCAACTTCGGTTTTCGACAAATCTCGCCCGACCCATATCGTCTCGATTTTTACGGACGAACGGTGGCATGGCTGGTTCCCTCCGGAAGAGACGGACTTTGGCAGCTTGCGCTGGTCGACGCCCCACGCATCGGTTCAATTGCCAACCGCGCCACATCACAAAAAGATAGTGATCGAGATGGCTCCGATTCGACCCTGGCCCGGAGACCTGCACGACCGTCTGTCTTTCCGTCTCAATCGGCTTTCGATCGATCGGAAAACGGTTCATTTCGACGATTGGAGAATTACGATTGATATCGATGCCGGGATGTTCTCGGAGAACACGCTGCAGAGACTCGAGATCAGATGCGAGCCGTTGATTGCCCCAGGAGGGGACCCGAGGAAACTTGGAATTCCGGTCAAGCAGATTTCGCTCATTGGAGATGCCCCCCGGGATCCCGCCGTCGTTGCCGGACCGCCGGAGTAACGGATGCGAACGCGAGGCATGATCTCGATCGGGCGACAGACGTCCTTCTCCTATCATCGGTCGGGCTGGGCTTATGCCATCGAGGCGCTTCGAGAGGAGAACGACGACGACGGCGTATACTTTGACGGATTTCTCGACCGTACGTTCAACCGTCTTCAAAACCCCCGCTTCGAACAGGAACTTCCGCTCCGCCGACCGTGGACCGGCTTTTTTCACAACCCTTTTGGATTTCCCGAGTGGTTTCGGGAGGGGCCGATGATTGCCTCCATGATCCAGTCAGACCAATTCCGCGAAAGTCTGAAACACTGCGTCGGCCTTCTGACAGTCTCGGGGGAACTGGCGCAAAATCTTCGTGCAAAGCTCGACGTTCCGGTCTCGTCGCTCATACATCCGACGGAAATTCCGCAGACCTTGTTCAACTTCGAGGCATTTCTGTCCAATCCAGAAAAGAAGATCATCTCGATCGGCTGGTGGTTGCGGCGCACGCTGTCGATCTATTACTTGCCGCTCGATCGCACTTCGCCGTACCGTAAAGCCAGGTTAAAACTGGGCGACCAGTTGACCGAGACGACGAGACGCGGCCTCGCACGAATTGAGTTCGTCAAGGAGTGGTCGAACAGGCGACTTGAACCGCGCTTCAAGGAGAATACCCAAGAGCTGCCGTACCTTCCGAACCTCGAATTCGACGGCCTGCTTTCCAACAATCTCGTCTATCTCGACCTGTTCGCCGCCGGAGCCAACAATGCCGTGGTCGAATGCATCGCACGAGGCACCCCGCTGCTTGTCAACCCGCTGCCCGCAGTGGTCGAATATCTCGGACAGGACTATCCGCTCTATTTCAGCACTCTGGAGGAGGCGGCATCAAAAGCCTGTGACTTCGATCTGGTTGAGCGCGCGCACCTTCATTTGATGAAAGGGCCGACGCGGAGACGACTTTCTCAAGAGTCGTTTTTGCGGGATTTTCGCCAGAGCGAAGTGTATCAGCTGCTCAGACGAACCGTCTCTCGCTAGCCGTGCTGTGGAAAAGTGCGACTGATAATATCGCTGCCGGCCGCCGACGAGGGGTCCAGCGCCGGGGATATCTGGATATCTTCGCGACTAGGGTCAGAACTCATTAATT
>PLTD01000017.1 GCA_003165335.1 Rhodospirillales bacterium
TTGGGAACAGAAGAATTACAAGCTGATAACTATATCAACTACGCTGAGAAATTCAAGTTGGCGCTCTTTGCCTGCGTTAACCCGGCGTACATTTGGACAGATACGGCGTATTTGGACCCGTTTATTCCAGAATACGAATATTTCGAGTGCGCGATGTTGGTCGGCCAATTGGCCTCCGGCAAGGTCGTAGAATTCCCGCTTCGCCTCGCGCGCATTTTGCTGAATCGAATGGTCGATCACCAAAAGTTCATGGCGACCGACCCACACCAACTGCCTGCGAGGCAGGAGGCGGCCAAATGGATCCGAAACATGCTGCTCACCGTCTTTGACTCGAACTCGCTTGATCATCTGGATAAATCCGTCCGATCCGGATGCCCGATGATCCGCGTGGAGCCAGTGACTCCGCAACGCTACGATGAGGTCATGATCCCATACTCCATGATCGATATTCCATATTGATCTCAATGGCGTAGCGCGGACAATTTCCACTCCTGACGTCAGCCGCAGAATCGTTCTTCCTCCCCGCGTTACGCGGAGTGGTAGGTCGTGGATTTGCGGCGTCGACAATCAGGGCAAGAGGGACTGTCGCCATCGGCGATCGCCGGCTCGATCCCTGTGTCGCCGTCAAATTCGCGACCAAAGCGAAGCCCAAGGCGCTCAGACACGCTTGATCGACATGTCGTCGAATTCATCAATATGGATCCGACGATGGTCACGAGCGATGAAGTCGACACCCTGGAGGGGTGTTTTGCTGCTTGGGTAAATCGCGCACTCGGCGTGGCTAACGACCACTAACCGAGAGAAAGCACCATGACCGACTCGACACGAAGAACCATAGTCTCAGCCGCTCAACTCGCAAAAGCTGTTGACACAACCAAGATGTCGATATGGCGATGGAGAAAGGCAGGGATCATCGAGCCTGCAGTCAAAATTGGTAAACTGGTAGGATTCGATCTCGAAGAGTCCGTTCGTCGGATCCTTGAGCACTTCCCATCCAAGAAGCTCGGCCCGAAAGGCGGCATGCTGCCGTCTGACGAAACCGGACCGACCGAACCCGACAAATCGGACTCGCCGGACCTGTGATTGAATCGCACGCTAAGGATGTGCGGTTGAATTGTGTACATATCGGAGCCCGCAGTGCCTCACTTCGGGTTCCGATATTCTATTGAAGGACGGGATCGTGCGTAGGAGAAGGTCTCCAAGTTCAGAAATTCGGGACGCCCAGCGCCCTCGCGTCGCGATTTATGTTCGGGTCTCAACTGAGGAGCAGGCGAAGAATCGAACATCTATCAAAGAGCAGGAGTTTCAGCTTATTGCAAAAGCTGAACGTGAGAATGCCGACGTCGTCTCGGTGATCCGGGATGAGGGCGAGTCGGCAAGCACTTTGTCGCGACGGGGGTTCACGCGGCTGGTCGACATGGCGCTGCAAAATCCGCCGCCATTCGCCAAAATATTTGTGCACAATTTGAGTCGCGCGTTTCGAAACTTATTGGACCAAGAGGCCGTTGTGGCCAAACTCCGCGCCAACGGCGTCACCTTGGTTTCGGCCACAGAGAATATCGGCGGCGACGACGAATCCGGCGGATCGCTCGTGAGGCAAATGCTCGGAATCGCCAACGAAATGAAGTCGAACGACGCCCGCGTCGGCACCATGCGTGGCATGACCGGCACTGCACGCGAAGGATTTTCGCCAGGAGCCCGCACACCACTCGGCTATCGCAGCGTCGACGCCGTCCAGATAGGCCAAAAGCGAAAACGAAAATGGGAAATCGACCCGGTCGAGGCCGCCATCGTCCGGCTGATGTACGATCTCGCATCAGTCGGCGACGGCGAGAAAGGTCCCATGGGGATCGCTACGATAACCGACCATCTCAACGCGAAGGGCCATCGAACCCGAGAGGGCAATCTGTTCGGCGTCGGAACCGTCCATGAAATTCTGACGCGTGAATCATACACCGGCCTCAGGCCTTGGAATGTGCATAGCAAGACCGGTCGCGAAAACAGGCCCGAGGCCATCATCGAGATCCCGGTGCCGATGATCGTCCCGCGTGACAAGTTCGATCGCGTGCAGGAACTTCTGATTTCCAGGCAACCGGCCTGTCGAGGCCCTCGTCTTGACGCATCGCCGGCGCTCCTCGGTGGCCTGATCCGCTGCGCCGGCTGCGGCGCCATCATGGTCGCCGGCTCGGGCACGGCCCGGAATGGCGTCGTGCACAACTATTACGAATGCCAAGGCCGAAGAAAGAAGGGACCCACCGCTTGCGACGGCATGCGCATCGCCCGCTTGATCGCTGAAACGAAGGTCATGGACGCCCTCCTGGATGAACTGATTACACCGGACCGAATTTTCGTGCTCCTGATGAGCTTGAAGGAGCGGCGGAACCGCAGCCAAGGTGCAGTGCAGAAACGGGTTGCCGATCTTCAACGAGAGACCGCAGACGCTGAAACTGCGCTCGGCGGCCTCTACGCCTTGGTGGAAAGGGGCTTGGTCGATCCAAATGAACCGACGCTCGGCGAGCGCCTGCAGAAGCTGATCCAAAGGCGCGATCTATGTCGCCAAGCGCGAGATCGCGCTTTGGCCGCTCTATCGACTCCCCTGGACGTTGATGCCGCAAGGGTCCGCGCACTGGCTCTCGATCTACGCCAGCGCCTAACGACTGGCGAGACTTCCGCGCGGAAGGCGTGGCTCAGCGCCGTCGTCGACACGATCCTCGTGTCCGACGAGAAAATCCAGATCGTCGGCAGGAAATCGAACTTCGAGGGGCCGCTGGGCACCAACGCCCCAGTCCGCCCCCCGGTTCGTAGTTCTGTACCGGAATGGTGCCCCTGGCCGGAATCGAAC
>PLTD01000186.1:0-4152 GCA_003165335.1 Rhodospirillales bacterium
TGAGTCAAGTGCATACCCCTATTAAAAAATTAACGGGACCAGGGAATAATCATGGGACGATTTTCGGGCATCGCCAGCTTCTCGACACTGTGCTGCGCGCTGTCATGGGGCGCGTTGGCGGCAGAGCCGGGTCCGCCGCGCAACCCGTTTTTGGCGAATAGCGAATATCCCATCGCTCATACCGGTTCGTCTCAGGTCGATTCTACCTCCATACCAGGCCCTGCTAGCCCGTCGCATAAGCTGACGCCCAAGGAAATCGAGACGGTGACGACAGGCCCCGGCCACCTCGGCAATCTGGTTACCAGCCCTTACGCCGACGGCCGTCGCGTCATCTGGACCAACAGCCAGCACGATATCGTGAAGATGGACTACGCCAATCTGAAAGTTTTGGCGGTCTTGAGGCTGGACGAAAATCCTGCCTTCACCGATTCCGACGGCGATGACATCGCGACCAAGCTGAAAGCCGGTACGGCGCAGGACAAGATAAAATATGGCGCCTCGATCATCCGCAAGATGCTGCCGACCGACCTCGCAAGCGCGTACACGCTATTGGATCGAGACAATAACTATTATGTCGGCAACAGCCGCGGGATCACTGCCTACAGCGATGCGACTGCCGGCGACCCGGCCTCGCCCATCGAGAAAAAGAGGGCCTGGACGCTGCCCGACGATGTGCCGGGTACGGTCGTCGGCATCAACATGACCTATGACGGCTGGATTGTGCTGGCGACCGACGACGGCTTCATCGTCACGCTTTCGCGCGATTTCACCCAGTATAAATCGGTCGCCCTGCCGCATAACGACGAGGCGGCCGCCTATAACGCCAAGATGCTGGAGCAGCATCGCGGCGGCTATAACTGGATACGCAATTCCATTGCCGTCGACGACAAGGGCGGCATCTATGTCGCCGCCAATAACTGGATGGAAAAGATCGTCTGGAACGGCCACGACCTGTCGGTTGATCCGAAAAGCGGCGCTTGGGCCGAGGCTTATCCTAACAGCACCGGGACCGGCACCGGTGCGACGCCGGTCCTGATGGGCTTCGGAAAGGACGAGCGTATGGTCGTCATCACAGACGGTGACAGGCTGATGCGCGTGACCGTGTTTTGGCGAGACGCCATCCCGTCCGGATGGAAGGCGCCCGAGGGTGCGCTGTCCGGGCGGGTCGCCGGGATGCTGCCGGTGACGATGGGCGATCCGAACCGTCTCGCGCTTCAGTCCGAACAGGCGGTGGTGGTCGCAGGTTACGGCATGGTGGTGGTCAACAACGAGCCGGCGTCGATGCCGCCCGGTCTGCCGCCTGCGGCCAAGGGACTGTTCATCAGCCTGCTCGGCGACGACCCGGCCTATACGCCGCACGGTATCGAGAAACTCTCCTGGGACCCGGTGAAGCACCGGCTGACCGAGGCCTGGACCAATACCGAAATCACCTCGCCCAACTGCGTGCCCTATGCCAGCCTGGGTTCCAACCGGGTCTATACGGTTGGGGTCGGTGCTGACGGCACTTGGCAGCTCGAGGCGGTTACGCTCGATATGGGCAAAACGGCAGGCGTCTATCCGCTGGGCGGCGCGCGCTTCAACACCATGTTCTCGGGCATCTATGTGGACGCCAAGGGCCGCATCGTCTATGGCGGGATGTTCGGGGCGGTGCGCTTAACGCCGGTCGGAAAATCATTGTGAACGGGGAAGCCATTATGATGTTCGTTCGGCGCGCTTGTGCATTAGCATTCGCTGGGATCGTCTTTGGCGCAGGTCTTGCGGCGGCACAGGAGGTTCTGCCGCGCCCTGAACAACAGTTCCAAGGGGTCATCGGCCGTACGACGGCCGAGACTGCAGCGCCGCAATGGCCCAAACCGATCGAGGCGCCCAAGGGCGCGCCCAATGTGCTGGTGATACTGACCGACGATGTCGGCTTCGGCGCCAGCAGTACGTTCGGCGGCCCGATCCCGACCCCGACCTTCGAGGCCCTGGCGAAAAGCGGCCTGCGCTATAACGCATTCCATACCGTCGGTCTGTGTTCGCCGACCCGGGCGGCGCTCTTGACCGGCCGTAACCACCATAATGTCGCAGTCGGGACCACCGAGGAGCCGGTGACCGGCTATGAGGGCTATACCGGCATTATTCCCAAAAGCGCCGGCACGATCGCCGAAATTCTGAAGCAGAACGGCTATAACACCGCGATGTTCGGCAAGTGGCACCTGACGCCCTATTGGGAAATGGGGCAGACCGGTCCGTTCGATCATTGGCCGACCGGCGAGGGCTTTGAACATTTCTTCGGCTTCCTGTCCGCCGAAACCGACCAGTTCCACCCCGCGCTGTGGGAAGGCACTCAGACGGTCGAACCGCCTGCCAACGACCCCAACTATATTCTGGACCACGACCTGGCCGATCACGCGATCGGCTGGCTGCGCGAGCAGAAAGCACTGTCCCCTGACAAGCCTTTCTTCATCTATTACGCGCCCGGAACGTCCCATGCCCCGCATCACGCGCCCAAGGAATGGATCGCCAAATTTAAAGGCAAGTTCGACCAAGGCTGGGACAAGGTCCGCGAAGAAACGCTTGCCCGACAGAAGGCGCTGGGCATTGTCCCTGAAAATACCCAACTGACCGCGCGGCCCGACATTATCCCGGCCTGGGATTCGCTCTCACCCGATCAGAAGGCTGTCTATGCCCGGATGATGGAGGTTTATGCGGCCGCCCTGTCTTATTCGGACGACCAGATGGGCCGCGTTATCGAGGCGATCCGCCAGACCGGCCAACTGGATAATACGCTTATCGTCTTCATGCAGGGCGACAACGGCGCCAGCGCAGAAGGCGGCCCGCAGGGTCTGCTGAACGACGTCAATTTCATGAACGGCATCAAGGAAGATTTGGGTGCCATCAAACAGCGCATGGACGAGCTCGGTACCGAAAAAGCCAATAATCATTATCCCGTCGGCTGGGCCCATGCGATGGACACGCCCTTCCAGTATTTCAAGCAGATCGTCTCCCATCTGGGTGCGGTCCGAAACGGGATGGTCATATCCTGGCCGGCGCGCATCAAGGACGAGGGTGGGATGCGCACGCAGTTCCATCATGTGATCGATATTACCCCGACCATCCTGGACGCGGTCGGCATCCAGGCCCCGACGATGCTGAACGGTGTGCCGCAAAAGCCGCTCGATGGTGTCAGCATGGTTTATACGTTCGATGGCCCGAATTCGCCCTCGATGCGCAGGACTCAATATTTCGAACTGGTCGGCAATCGCGGCATCTATCAGGACGGCTGGGTCGCCGGGACCGAGCCGACAGGCTTTCCCTGGCAGGTTCTGGGGCGGCCGCCCTTCGATGTCGATCAGCAGAAGTGGGACCTTTACCATCTGACAGACGATTACAGCGAGGCGGTCAATCTGGCGGACAAGGAACCGCAGAAACTGCACGATCTGCAGGAGGTCTTCTGGGTCGAGGCGGCGCGGAACCATGCATTGCCGATCCATGACAGTTCCGCCGATATGGTGAAGGGGCTGGGCATTCGCGCCAACCCGTCGGTGGCGCGCACCAGCTTTACGTATTATCCGGGCATGATCCGCATTCCGGATTCGGTTGCTCCCAATATCCGCAACCGCTCATTTGCGGTCACGGCCGAAGTCGAAATTCCCGAGGGAGGGGCCGAGGGCGTGCTTCTTGCCCACGGCAACCGGTTCGGCGGCTATAGCCTCTATCTGCTGAAAGGGAAACTGGTCTTCTGTTACGACTATGGAGACTTTCAATGGTTCACCGTCGCCTCGGCCGATGCGGTTCCAGCCGGGAAACACAACCTGGGCCTCGACTTCAAATATGACGGCGGCTTCGGAAGGGGCGCTGCCGTGACGCTGACCATGGACGGAAAGCCGGTCGGTCAGGGGCGGGTCGATAAGACCCTGGGCAATAAATATTCGCTGGATGCCAGCTTCAATGTCGGTGAGGCGACCGGCAGCACCGTCACCGACGATTACAGGGCCCCGTTCAAGTTTACCGGGACCCTGAACCAACTGAACGTGACGCTGAAATAAGCGGGTTATGAGCACGAAATTCATTTTGATCCTGGCCGCAGCCGGTCTGGCAGTGGCGGGCGCGATAGCTGTGGCCGCGACTGGCGATCAGCCTCAGCAAACCGGCCAGACCGCTTCCTGC
>PLTD01000186.1:4199-19894 GCA_003165335.1 Rhodospirillales bacterium
TTCGCCAAATTCGTCGCCGCGACTCATTATGTGACCGACGCGGAGCGCAAGCCGGACCCGCCCGATTATCCCGATATTCCCAAGGACAAGCTGGTACCCGGCGGCGCGGCCTTCACCCCTCCGGCCGGCGGCGTGCGCACGATGGAAGACCCGATGCAGTGGTGGAGCTTCGTGCCTGGCGCGAATTGGCGTCACCCGGATGGCCCCGACAGCACGATCAAACGCCGGGACAACGAGCCGGTAGTCCAGGTCAGCTATAACGATGCGCTAGCCTATGCGAAATGGGTGGGGCGCGAACTGCCGACCGAGGCGCAGTACGAATATGCGGCGCGCGGCGGACTGGACGGGAAGACCTATGGCTGGGGCGACGAGCTGACGCCCGGCGGCAAGCATCAGGCCAATGTCTGGCAGGGGACCTTTCCGACCAACAACACCGGGGCCGACGGCTTTACCGGCCGTGCGCCGGACGGCTGCTTTCCGGCCAACGGCTATGGGCTTTACGACATGATCGGCAATGTCTGGAAATGGACCGCCAGTCTCTACGACACGAAGGCTAAGAGCGACATGTCCGAAATGCCGATGAGCCACATGTCGACGCCGGCCTCGCGGGTGATGCGCACGATCAAGGGCGGATCATTTCTCTGCGCCCCCAATTACTGCCGGCGCTATCGCCCTGCTGCGCGCCAATCTCAGGAAACCGGTTTCAGCTCCGCCCATTTGGGGTTCAGGACGGTTAGGAATGGACCGTGATTGGCCACGGTAGGTGAAGGCAGTTCCCATTTTTCGGATTCTAAATGGTGGGGAAAAACCTAAGGATGCCCGCGCGACGCGGACCGACTTCCTTATCTATGTCTGATGGGTGGTGAATGCCGTCGTTCACAGGCACCTCGCTAAAGTCGAAGGGGCTGATACCCTCCAGACAGGCGGCGTTGACGCCATATTCGTTTTGATTGGATCGGCGTTGATGGTGAGTGTAGATGCCGCAATACGAGCAAAAATAGTGCTTCGCTGACATCGAATTGAATTGGTAGAGGGTAAGCGCGGCCTCGCCGGTAAGAATCACAATGTCATCCAGATTGGCCGAGACGGTTACTGCTCCCCGCATCCTGCAGTATGAGCAGGTGCACCTGCGAGCGGTGTGGAGGCCATCGGTCAGCTTTACGTGAAAGCGCACCGCGCCGCAGTGGCAAGAGCCATCGATCTCCTTAATCTCATAGTCCATGGACATTTTCCCCGATCGAATCGCACAAATAGTCTAACCTCCGCTCAATTCCCCTCATGCGCCGCCATATACTCGCGCAGGACCGCATTGATGCGACTCTGATAGCCTTTGCTGTCGGGGCCGGCGTGGTCCTTGAACCACTCGACTAGGTCGGCGTCGAGCCGCAGCGTGAGTTGTTGCTTTATGGGGCGGAATAGAATGCCCCGGCGCGCTTTGGACCGATCGCGAACCTCCGGCATTTCGCGCATGTCGATCCGGTCGTCGGGAAGCGCGGCGAGCGCTTCCAGTTCGGCCTTCCGTTCGGCCGTCAAAGGCTTAGAACTGACCTGTCTCATAGGCACTCCTTTCATGGCTGGTGGCCTTTCGGGCCGAAATAATGCGTCCCACGGCCTCTCCATCCGGTTCTTCCGGTTCGGGCCAAGTGTGGACAACGAACAAAACAACCCAACTATGGGCGTTGGGCATACCGATCGTTCGCCATCGTTCTTCGCTTTCGTAAATATCTGGGAGCGTCACAGCCAACGGGTCGTCCAAGGTCGACTGAGCGGTCTCGAACGAAACCCCATGATCCCGCTTGTTCGTTCGATTCTTCTCCGGGTCCTACATCCACTGCAACCGAACTCTCTACCCAGTAGCTACGAAAATGTAGTTACAATTCGGATTGAATCAATGGGCCTGTTCAATCCTAAGCGTCTCCGGCAGCCGGCCTCGTTCGGTCAGCCAACGGAGCTGATAGGCGTGGCGGGCGGCCCAGCCGACGCTGCGCATGTAGCGCGTGTCGACGATCAGCGCGACCAGTCCGCCGATGCCCGGGATCGAGGTCAGCAGGCGCACGACGACCAGCTGCCTGGTGATTTCAGCCGAGAAATCGTGATGGGCGATGGTGAACGCCTTCTGCCGGATATGGGGGTGCAGCGGGTCGTCCGCGCCGGTTTCGTCAGCTGTGGTAAGCCTCGACGCCGGTGCCGCCGCGGCCATCGCTGCCTGCAACTCGGCCAGCGCCTGGAGCGAGACCGCCTTGTCGTGCGGCGACCGGTTCCCGGCCAGCGACAGGACGTAATAGATGAAGAGACGTTCCCCCTCGCTGGTTGCCGGATAGCCGTAGCACAGGCCGATGCGATGGATTGTGCGCAGTGCAAGGTTCAACGCACCGGCCATGCCGACGGGCAGGGCCAGGAAGCCGAATATTCCTGAGGAGAAGCCGATCCCGGCCGCCATCCACACGGCGCGGCGATGGATCGTTCGCACGACCGGTTCGGGATGCAGCAGCTCGGCCTGCGTCATTTCCCTGAAGTCGGCGACGCCCAGCGTGCGCAAGGTCTTGCCCTCCCGCGCCCAACGGCGGGCGAGCCAGAGATTGCCGTGCAGTGTCGCCTCAACCGCGGTCGGCGGGATGGCCCTACGGAATGCCCAGACGATCGGCGTGAGCAAAAGCTCGACGGTCCGCGCCACGAAGCCCGGATGCCGCTGCCGCCATTTGTGGATGCGGTTAATCTGTCGGGTTTCGAATTTCTTGGCGGCGTTGGGGGAGACTTTGCGCATGGATCATTATAGGTCGCGGGTGTCGACCCGTCACCGCCGCTCGGTCGCCGACACGTCGCCGACCACCAGCGGGTGTTTAGGGCCGGCGTCAGGTGCGCTGAGGCGCAGATAGCGCGCACCCCGGCCATCGGCGGGCAGGGTGTCAACGATGCCCGGCGCAGCGACATGGCCGATCAGGGACCAGCTTTTAGCGTCCGCCGAAATCTCGACCTGCTCCCCCGCGCTCCCGGCGGCGGGGACCAGCACCGGCATCGCCATCGCAGGGCCGAGTAGGCTGCTGCCCGGCACGGCGAAGACCGCGGGTCGTGTCACCGTTACCCTGTCCACGGACACCTCGCGCCCGAGGTCGATCGTCAGGCTCTGGCCGGGGTTCGTCGCGGTCCACATCGTCGCATTCGATCCGTCGTTCGCCGCAGAGGCCGGGTCCGCGCCCGGCGCCGAAGCCGCAGCGGGCCGGCAGAGCGCGAGATTGACGGTCGGCATGCTTGCAGACAGGCGCGTGGTCAGCATCAACTGTGCGTCTGGCGACAGCGTGTCGGAGCGGTCGGGTGAATCGATCCGCATCGCCGGTCCCGACAATAGGGTCACCGTCGTTCCCTCCGGCCGTACCGCGATCCTGACCGTGCTGCCGCGCCAATGCACTGCGCCCAGCGTGACGCCGCCGAGCTGCGGCGGCAGCGACGGGTCCAGCCACAGAGCGTCGGGTCGCCAGCGAATCCCGGCATAGCCGTAGAGGAATTCCTGCAGGAATCCGCCGGCGCCGGTCAGGAAGGTAAAGGCACCGCCGAAGCGGGCCTCGGCGAACTGGCTGTAGGGTGGCCGCAGGAACGGGTCGAGGCTGCGGCGGGTGAAGCTATAGGCGGCGCATCCCGGCGCGCCGATTTGCGAGGCTATGATGGAATGGATGGCGTCGGTCATCGAGGGACCGTTCGGATCGGTATGCGGCGCGTAGAAATCGAGATTCGCTAGAGCCGCGCCCGGCGGCAGCGGCGCTTCCCAGGGATAGGACAGCAGGGTCACGTCTGCCTGCTTGATCGGGCCGCCGGCATAGCCGGCATATTCGGCGACCACTCCGTCTCTGGCGGCAGGCTGGCTCCGCAGATCGTGCGCGGCCTGGGCCCAGGCGGGGTTCGATGTGCGGCCGAGCGCCACGGCTGCATCGGTTGCGATCCCCAGAGACCGGCGCGCCGCCTGGTTGGTAAAGGCACTATCGTCGACCAGGCTGCCGCCGCCCGCCAAAACGCTAATTCCACCGAAGCGGCCGCGCATCAGCACGTCCTCGTCTGGCGGGACTACCTCCCGGATGCTGCGCGAGCCGTCGCTGTTGGGAGTCGAACGCGACACCCAGAAATCGGCAATGCCTGTCAGCAAGGGAAAGGCGTGATCGAGCCAGACCCTGTCGCCGGTTGCCAGCCAATATTGCCAAGCAGCCAGCGCGATATCGCCGTTTATATGAATCTCGTGGCCGAAGCCCGGGATGGGCACTGCCTCATCGCCCGACAAGGCGCTCTCCCACGGGAAGCGCGCGCCACGCAGGCCCGTCCGATCGGCGAAGGCACGCGCGGCGGGCAGCCGGTCGATCCGGTATTGCAACAAGCGCTCGGCAATGTCAGGAGCGGTCGCCAGATAGACAGGAAACATCCAGCTCTCGCTGTCCCAAAAGACATGGCCCATATATCCGTCGCTCGACAAGCCGCCGGGAGATGGCGCCCAGTCGAGATCGTCGCGGGCGCTGGCGAACAGTGCGAAAAGGGCGGCCCGCGCCGCATCCTGCAGGCCGGAATCACCGTCGATCTCTACATCGGCCGCCCACAGCTTAGCCCACTCAGCATCTGAAACTTGCCGGGCGCTATCATAACCAAGCCGCCCTTCGCCCTCGGCCGCTGCAATAGCGCGGTCGTGCGGCGACGCCCCGGTATCGGGATCCGCGGAGACGGCCACGCCGACCGATTTGAGGACTTCGTAAGGCTGGCCAGCGGTCACATCGAGTTCAACCTGCTGCGCAACGCCGCTCTCGGGCGCAGGTGTCGCCGGACTCACGGGACCGCTCGCGCCTGTCAGCGTCGATGCCAGCGTCGCGGTAACTCCAATCAAGTCGGTTTTCAAATCGAGATATTGAGTTGCGCCGGCGTGGCCCGCTTGAGTTGCCTGAATCAGACGGCCGGTCTGCGGGTCGATCGTATCCGTGATCGTCACGCGGCCACTAAAGCTTGGTAAGAAGCGCAACCTGACTAGGGCTGCGTGCGGATGCGCACGATCCGCCACTACGTCGTAGTGCAGTTCGACCCTGCGGCCGGCCGGGGAAACCCAAGCGACATCGGTCGAGACGGTTCCCGTGCGCAGGTCGAGGCTCTGCCGGTATCTTTCGACGATTCCCTTGTCGAGAGCGAACGAGCCGCTGCCGTCGTCATAACTGAGGCTCGACCATGCCGGGAGCGATGCTCGCTGCTCGACCTTGGCGCCCCAAGGCAGCAACTTGCCCATGCCGAACAGGCCCTGGACCGCCGATAGTGTCGGCACCGGAATATTGCGATATCCCTGGCCGTCGAACGGGATGCGCGCGCCCAGGTAGCCATTGCCGGTAAAGGCCGGCGCCAGGCCCGGCGTAGCGTAGCTCTCGGTCGTCAGAATGAAGCCGGATCGTGACTCTTCCGCTAGCACCGATCCGGCGATCGTCATCGCGACGAGAATCAGTGCAAATCCGATTGGCCGGTGCGGCGCTATGGTCAGGCTTCCTCCCGTCCTGGGACACTGTAGCCAAGTTGGTTCGACAGCCCCCGCGTAAAGCTCAGGAGTGCCGTAACCTGCGGGCTGCCTTTTGCGCAATCCAGCGACGCCGAAGGTCCCAGCAGCGCCACGGCCAATTGAACTTCCCCGGTATAGTCGAATACCGGGGCACAGACAGCGGCGATGCCGGGCCAGGGGTTGCCGTCGGTGGAGGCGAATCCCGACTGTCTGATCGCACTCAACTCCCGATCCAACTCGCGCAGGGTAATGTCTTGTTTGGCCTGTTTAAGCTCGTCGGCAACGCGCTTTGCGATCAGTTGCTTAGGCAGGAAGGCGGCCCAGACCTTGCCGGTCGCGGTGGCGCTGAGGGACAGGACGGTCCCCGGTTTGCTGTTGGTCGTGATGTTGTGTGACGATTCGATGCTGCGGATCACGGTCGGGCCGTATGTCCCCCAGACCGTGATGGCTACGCCCAGATCCAGCGACTGTGCCAGGTCTGCGATCGCTTCGCTCGCCAACTGATAGGGTTCAAATCCGCGCAGGCGCGCCAGGCCCAAATGCAAGGCGAACCAGCCAAGCCGGTAGAGACCGCTGGCGCCGTCCTGCTCAACCAGCCCGATCTTGCGGAAACTGACGATGTAGGGATGCGCCTGGCCGGGCGGCATCCCGGCGGCGTCGGCGATATCGCGCAGCATCATGGGCCGGGTCGATTCCGCCAGTACGGCCAGAATGCGCCCGGCAACCTCGACCGACTGCACACCGCGTCCGGTCGGTGCCTCGCCGAGAATATCCAAGGCCGGGTCCTTTGCCACCACCAAGGTGCAGTCTCCGAATTACTGATTAGAGATTGACGGATGAATTAGTTTTCGCCTAACCATCATCCCAAGGCAAGCAATAGATGGGAGCGAGACGATGGCACTGGCGAAGCGGACCATCCGATATGGCGGGGCGATGCTGGATCACAATGAGATCGATGCCGTCGTCGGCGTTATGAAGGCCGAATACGGCATGGTCGTCGGCCAACATGTGAATTCGTTCGAGACGCGTTGCGCCGAGATTTTGGGTCACAAATACGGCGTTATGGTCAATTCCGGCTCCTCCGCCCTGATGCTTGCGATGCGGATGATCGGCGCGCCCAAGGGTTCCGAGGTCATCACACCGGTTCTGACTTTCTCAACCGACGCGGCTTCGATCGTCCATGCTGGCTATGTGCCGGTTTTCATCGATGTCGTGCTCGACACCTATCAGATCGATCTCGACAAGATCGAAGAAATGATCACATCCAAGACCAAGGCGATCCTGGTGCCGAACCTGGTCGGGGGAGTCCCCGATTGGGATAGGCTGCGCGCCATTGCGGACAAACATAAGCTGGTGCTGATCGAGGATAGCTGCGACACGCTGGGCGCTGAGCTTCGTGGCACGCCGACCGGCAAGCGGGCTGATATCACCGTGACCAGCTTCTCGATCTTTCACATCATCACCTGCCTCGGCAACGGTGGATTGGTTGCGGTCGACGACGAGAAGCTATGGGATTGGGGCCTGATGGCCCGCGCCTGGGGCCGGTCGTCGGAGAAATACCTCCACGGCACCAAGCAGGCCGACAGCGACGGCCGCTTCCTCGAAGACCTGGACGGCGTACCCTATGACGGCATGTTCATCTTCGAGGATGTCGCCTATGGCTTTATCCCGAACGAGGCGGGCGCGGCCTTCGGCCATCAGCAGCTCAACAAGCTGGAGCATTTCTTCCAGCTGCGCGACAGCCGCTTTCAGAAGCACGCAAAGTTTCTGGAGCGCCACACCGACGTGTTCGTGAAGGCCAAGCTGCTGGACGACGTCAAGACGAGCTGGATCTGCTACCCGGTCCAGCTTCGCCCGGAACTGGGCTGGAGCCGGCGCGATCTGCAGGTCCATCTTGAGGAAAACGGGATTTTCACCCGAGTGATTTTCTCGGGCAACATCACCCGTCACCCGATGATGAAGGGCGTTGAATACCGGGCCGCACCGGGCGGCTATCCGGTTGCCGACCAGATCATGGAGCAAGGGTTGATGCTGCCCTGTCACCCGACCATGACGGACGAGGATTGCGAGTATCTCTATCAGGTGCTGGAGGACTGGATCGGGATACAGCGCCGGCGCAACTGAGACATGGCCGCGTATGACTACATCATCGCCGGCGCAGGTTCGGCCGGATGTGTGCTGGCCAATCGGCTGTCAGCCGATCCGTCGGTCAGCGTGCTGCTGCTGGAAGCCGGGGGCAGGGACAACAGCCCGCTGATCCGCGCGCCCGGTGGGCTGCTGCCGATTATGATGGCCGGGCTTTATGCCTGGAAATACCAGACTGTGCCGCAGGCCCATCTCGACAACCGCGTGCTCTACTCACCGCGCGGAAAGGTGTTGGGCGGGTCGAGCTCGATCAACGGCATGGTCTATTGCCGGGGAACGCGGTCGGATTATGACGGTTGGGCGGCAGCGGGAAACGACAGCTGGTCCTATGACGAGGTCATGCCCTATTTCCGCCGGGCCGAGACCTATGCGCCGGGCGTGGACGAATATCACGGCGGCGACGGCCCGGTTCAGGTCAGCCGGCCCGGCATCCGCCATCCGCTATCCAAGGCCTGGGTCGCGGCGGGTGAGGCAGCGGGATATGCCTATAACCCCGACACCAACGGCGCGGTGCGCGTCGGCTTCGGCCCGGTCGACCTCACGGTCGGCAACGGCCGTCGGTCGAGTTCGGCCAGCGCTTACCTCAAGCCGGCGCTCCGCCGTCCCAATCTCACGGTCGTCACCGGCGCGCTGGTCACCCGCGTACTGTTCGATGGCCGCCGCGCCACCGGAGTCGAATACATTTATGACGGACAGATCGTAAGGACGCTGGCCGGCCGCGAAGTGATCCTCTCTGGCGGCGCGATCAATACACCGCAATTGCTGATGTTGTCGGGTGTCGGCGACGGCGATCATCTCAGGGAACACGGCGTCCCGGTGGTCGCCGACCTTAAGGGCGTCGGCCGCAACCTGCAGGACCATCTGGCCGGGGCGGTCCGGATCGGCTGCTCGGTCCCGATCTCGCTCTACAACTATATGAGCCCGATCGCCGGCGCTTTGGCGCTCGGCCGCTATCTGCTGTTCCGCACCGGGCCGCTATCCAATGCGGGGATGGAGGCGGTGGCCTTTGTCAATTCGCGTCCCGGGCTGAACGAGCCCGACCTCAAGTTTCATTTCGCCATGGCGCTCTACCAGAACAACGGGCGGGAATTCGTCCGGCGGCATGGTTTCTTCGCCCACATCAATGTTGTGCGCCCCGAAAGCCGCGGGCGCATCAGCTTGGCCTCGGCCGACCCTGCCGCCCCACCGCTGATCGACCCCAACTTCCTTGCCGCCGAAAGCGACCGCGTGCGCCTGCGCGAAGGCATCCGCATTGCCCGCGACGTCTTCCGGCAAAAGGCTTTCGACCCCTATCGCGACGAAGAAATCGCGCCGGGCGAGGGCGTGCAAAGCGACGCCGAGATCGACGAATATATCCGCGCCCGGGCCGAAGCCGACTATCATTCGGTCGGCACCGCTCGGATGGGCGACGATCCGCTGGCTGTGGTCGACAGCCGGCTGCGCGTACACGGGCTGGAGGGACTGCGCGTCGTCGATGCCTCGGTGATGCCGACCATGGTCGGCGGCAACACCAACATGCCGGTTATCATGGTGGCCGAGAAGGCAGCAGACATGATTCTCGATAAGTCGCCCTGATGCCATCGCAGTGCGAAATGAAGGCCGCGTTGCAGGCCTATATCGACGGCTTCAATGACGGGGACGGCGACGCCATCATGGCGCTGTTCGCCGCCGATGCGGTTATCGAGGACCCGGTCGGGTCGCCGTTGAAATCCCGGGCTGAGTTCGAGAGCTTCATCCGTCAGGGCGTCACGTTTGGGGCCAGCTTGGCTTTATCCGCGCCGATCCGCGGTTCGCACGGGAATGCGGCGGCCATGGCATTCACCGTAAGTTTCACCAGAACGGAACGCGCTATACGACTAATTCGCTGGATGTGATGAGCTTCGACGCCAGCGGAAAGATAGTGCGGATGGACGGCTATTGGGGCCCGCAAGACGTCAGTATCGCTTAGCCGATCTGTTCGACATCGACCTCGACGGTCAGATGCTGGATCGAGCTTCCAATAATGACCCCCTGCAAGGGGCTCACATCGCCGTAGTCGCGGCCCCAGGCCAGAGTAATCAAGTCCGAAGAGCCGGCTCGGCCGTTCGTGGGGTCCATATCCAGCCATATGTCACCGCCGCACCAGACCGACAACCAGGCATGGGATACGTCGGCGCCCACCGCCTTGGGCTTGCCGGGCGGAGGCCTCGTGTGCAGATAGCCGCTGACATAGCGCGCGGCCAATCCGAGCGAGCGCAGGCAGGCGATCTGAAGATGCGCGAAATCCTGGCAGACTCCGCGCCGGTTTTCCAATACTTCCGATACCGGTGTCGAGATGGTCGTCGCGTCGGGGTCGAAGGTGAATTCGTCATTAATCCGGGTCGTGAGGTCGAGAACTGCCTTTCCGATCGGACGCCCCTTCGGGAAAGACGGCAAGGCGAAGTCCCTCAAATCGCCGCTGACCGTGACCTTCGGTGAGGTGAAGGCAAATACGCTTGCGGCGCGTGAGCCATCGTCCGGCGCGGTGATCAAGAGTTCTCGCAAACTCTCCCAAGGGGCGTTCAACTGGGACACCGCCGGCCGCTTCGTATCCACCACGATGTCGATTTCGGTGCGAACCGAAAGCCGCATATGCGGCTCGTGCATCTCCAGATAGGTCGTCGGGTTGCCGAAATAATCCTGGTGTTCGCTGATCACCGACGGCTTGGGTTCGACCTCGATGCGAGAGCCGCGCACGCGCTGAACGTCGGTCGGCCGGGGCGTCAGATGCAGCAGGTGATGAGCCAGCATGATGTCGTTGCCGTAGCGGTATGCGCTGGAGTGGCGCACGCGATAGCGCACGCTATCCGGCTGAGCCGCTGCGGATGTTTTAGGCCGAGCGGATGAGGACATGGGTGAAATAGGCCTGGGTCAATAGATCGGACACTTGCGGGATCAGCATATCGAGTCGGGCAAATGCGGGACGCAAGGGATCGCCGATATCTTTGCCGACACCGCGTATTGTACGTTGTTGGCAGGCATTGGCGATTGCGTCCGGGACGCCATCACGCGCCGAAAGCGCTATATGGACCGCGGAATCGATTAAACCGCGGCTGGCGGGCAGAGATCCCGACGGTCGGGGTAATGCCCCCAAATGGTCGGCCAGAGCGGTCAGCTGAAAGACCAAGCTGCGCGGATCCGCATCGTTTGCGAGTACTGCGCTCAGCATGGCGGCGCGATCGAACCCGCTTTCGGGCTGATCCGGCGGAGCGCCGGTAAGGCTGCCCGCACCCTGGCTGCCGCGCGGATCGGTCAAAGCGAGAATCGCCGCGAGCAACCTGCGCTCTTCGACCGGGCGTCCCTCGATCGGAGCGTTCGGCGCCTTGGGCAGGCCGCGCATCATCTCGACAAGCGAGATCGCCCGCTCGAGATGTTTGCCGATTTGGAGAAAATGCCAACCGGCATCGCGGGTCATGCTTTCGCTGACTGCTCCCGACAGCGCGGCGCTAAGCGTGATCAGCTCCTCAAGGCGCAACAGCAATCGGACCGGCGGCGCACGTCCCACCGGTTCTTGAATATGCCGGTCCAGCGCCATGAAAATCCGCCAGCAATCATACGGCATCCGATCGCGCACACGGCGAGCCGCCAGGACGAGGCGCTGGAAACTGGCGATGACCCCGCTGGGATGGTTGGGGTCGAGCAGTGCGGCCTGTACCAGAGATATCGGCTGGAACGAGTGCGGGTGTTCGATAAGCGGAACCAATTCCCGCCACGCCGCCAGATTCAGGATCGGTTCGGCGTCGCGGTAGCGCCAAGGTTGAATGGCGTCGGTTACGCCGATCAGCAGTGTTCTCAACAGCCGAACGATATTGTCCGCGCGCTCGGCATAGCGCGCTACCCAGAACAGACCGTCGGCAACGCGGCTCGGCAATTCCCCGCCCGTTGCGCGGCGAAGGCCGATCTGGGGCAGGGGGGCGATGTTGCTCTGTATCGCTTGTGCGGCGGCTTCGCGTTCGCCGTTTGCCACGACCCAGCTATCCTTGCTGCCGCTGCCCAACTGCATCGAGATGATCGGCGTGTCGTTGGGTGCGGTGCGGGTCAAGCCGCCGGGCATCACAGCGAAACCATCGCCGATAGCTGCGACGAATACCCTGAGGATCATTGCCCGAGGTTCGAGCTTTTCACCGTTCCAGACCGGGACTGTCGAAAGGCGCGCGCGTTCCTGGCCGACAAAACTGACCGGTTGAAGCGCAATTTTTTCGGCCAGTACATCGCGTTCGGCACGCGACAGGTTGCCTCCGAAAACCGGCCGGTGACTGGTCGGGGAAAAAGCTGGTTTGATGACCAGCGTGTCCAAATGGCTCAGCACATAGGACCGGTCTTCGTCCTTGCCGCACCACCAGGTCGGAACGTCGGGTAGTTCGAGTGGTGCGCCGATGATCTTAGGGGCCAGTTCTGCCAGCAAGGGTTTGAACGCGGCGGCTTCCATCACACCGCTGCCCAAGGCGTTGGCCATGACGACGTTGCCTGCGCGAACGGCCTCCATCAATCCAGCGACGCCCAGGGCGCTGGTCGCCCGCAACTCGATGGGATCGCAGAAATCATCGTCCAAGCGCCGCAGGATGACCCCGACCTTTTCCAACCCGCTCAGCGTTTTGAGATAGACCTGCCGGTCGCGGACGGTCAGATCGTTTCCTTCGACCAGCGTCAGTCCCAGATGCCGGGCGAGATAGACATGCTCGAAATAGGTTTCGTTGTAAGGACCGGGGGTCAGCAGCACGACGCGTGCGGTCTGTCGGCCGGGAAGCATCGCATAGAGACTTTCGCGGAAAGCCGCGAAAAAGGGCGCTAGCGGCTGAACCAGTCCCTGGCCGATACAGTCGGCCAATACGCGCCCGACCACGCTTCGGTTTTCCAGCGCATAGCCGGCGCCGCTCGGCGCCTGGGTGCGATCGGACAAAATATGCCATTGCCCGGACGGCGAGCGGGCAAGATCGAAGGCGGAAAAATGGAGGTAAGTGTCGCCGGGCAAGCGCGTGCCGCGGCAGGGATAGAGGAACCGAGAATTGGCGTGCAGTAAGGTCGGTGTAAGTTTGCCCTCCGCGATCATCCGCTGTGGGCCGTAAATATCCGCCAGCATCGCGTTCAGCATTTGGGCGCGTTGGATGACGCCGGCCTCGATCGCACTCCACTCCTCGGCGGGAATAACGAGCGGGATCAGATCCAGCGGCCAGGGCCGTTCGGCACCCTGGGGGTCGCCGTAGACGGCGTAGGTGACGCCATGCTGGCGCAACAATTGGACAGCTTCGTCGCGCCGATCTTCGAGCATGACCGGGTCGAGCGGCGACAGCCTGCCCATCAGCTTTTGCCAATGGGGGCGAACCTGCCCCGTCCCGGTCACCATCTCGTCGAAGATGGCCTCCGGCTTGGGGGCGGACGCGCTTTCGCTCGTCAACTCCGTCACATTCTGCCCGATCTTGTTGCAGTGCAAAGTCGTGCCTTCGATCTGAGGTCGAGTCAACCGGCGGATCGATGCAATAATGTCTCATGCGGCCAATTAGCCGTTATTACCGTCCCTATATTGGCGGCGCTCCACAATTCTTTTGGTTAGATTAGAATGACGCGCAATAACTCTCAGAATCTTAAGGGGAGATCGCGATGAAAGCCTGGGCCGTTGTCGCAGCGGGGAAGCCACTTGAATTAATCGAATTACCGACGCCCGAACCGAAGGGCAGCGAGGTTTTGCTGGCGGTGACCCATTGCGGCGTCTGTCATTCCGACGTGCATTTCTGGCACGGTTCATACAACCTGGGAGCAGGAAAGATACTGCGGATACGGGATCGCGGCGTGACGTTGCCGCGTGCGCCGGGTCATGAAATCGTCGGCCGGGTTGTTGCGATGGGCCCGGACGCCGCCGGTATTTCGGTCGGCGATATTCGCATCGTCTATCCCTGGATCGGCTGCGGTGCATGTGACCGTTGTCGTGAGGGACAGGACAATATGTGCACCGAACAGCGCAGCCTGGGCGTCGTTCAGCACGGCGGTTTCGGCAGCCATGTCGTGGCGCCGCATCCGCGCTATCTGGTCGACCCCGGTACAGTCGATCCGGCGGTTGCCGCCACCTATGCCTGTTCGGGCATTACCGTTTACGGCGCGGTGCGCAAGGTTTTGCCGATGCCGCCGGACGATCCGGTGGTGCTGATCGGGGCCGGCGGGTTGGGGCTCTCGGCGATCGCCATGCTGAAAGCGCTGGGCCACCGCAACATCATCTCAGTCGATATCGGGGCCGACAAGCGACAGGCGGCGCTGGATAGCGGCGCGACCGCTGTGGTGGACGGTGCGGCTGAGGATGTGACCCGGGCCATCATGGCCGCGGCGGGCGGACAGGTGAAAGCGGTTATCGATTTCGTGAACAACGACGACAATACCGCGAGTTCCGGCTTTCGAGCGCTGGCAAAAGGCGGAAAGCTGGTCGTGGTCGGGGTTTCGGGCGGTCAGATTACCTTGGCGCTGTCTGAGGTGGTTCTGCGCTGCCTGACGGTCGAAGGCAGCCTGACCGGAACCCAGCAGGATCTGAGGGAGGTGGTGGCGCTTGCGCAAAGCGGCAAGCTGAAACCCCTGCCGGTGACGCGTCTTCCCAAGGACGAAGCCAATCAGGCTCTGACGCGCCTGGAACAGGGCAAGGCTACAGGTCGCCTCGTTTTGGTCTCCGAATAAAGGGAGTCGGGGGGCCCGCAACAACCGGTACCGACACTCCCTCATAGCTGAGATCTGAGATCTGAGGTCCGGCGCTGGACCGTTGCGGGTGCAGCTGCTTTCTCGTGCACGCTGTTGGCACAAGATTGACGCTTGACGCATAGCGTCAATCTCAATCCGATTGAAAATGCTTGATCCGGAGCTATCGAGACAAAAAAACGGAGAAATCCGCATCGCCGAGGAAAAGGCAGTTCCGGTGATCGCACGGCTACCGGTACGGGCCAGCGTGATCCGCTCTGACCTGCCGAACATCGCATAAAGCCTCGAATGGGCGGTACAAAAGCACCCCCCGGCGCTAACGCATCGGGAGTGTCGGCTTCCTTGGTTGCGGGGGCAGAATTAAGCCGAGACTGACATTTGCTAAGTACTTACATTTAAAAGGAGTTCCTAAAAATCCGCAAGCCACTCAACTGCAGTCTTGAGGCATGGTGGTAGTCGACTTATGCAACAGAGCACGGATCATTCAAACCGGATGTAACAACGGACGATGACTATGACCGCCTTGGAGGGAAAGCGGTCTGTCGGCTCTTGGTTCGAAAGATGTCAGAAGCTGCCGTTCCGCAGACACCGGTGTCGCCGTTTGTTGCCGAGGTGCTGCCCTCGGGAGGGGTTAGCGCCATGGCGGCTGTCATCATGAAGGCCGATCGCTGGAACGCCGGCATTGCCTCAATGCAGGCCGGCAGCCCGGACGACTGGCGCGGCGTGGCAGGCGCTTCCAACTTGGTGCACGTCAATCAGGAGGCGCTGGCGGCGTGCCTTGAGGCGGCAGCCAAGGCGAAGAAAGGCCGGCGCTGTACGATCACCGTGCCGGCGCAGTAGGGTTTGAAACGCTTGCAATCAATGCTTATAATATCAGCAATGATTGCGAGGTGGCTATGGCAAGTATCACGATTCGAAATCTCGACGATCCTCTGAAGGCGCGGCTGCGCATCCAAGCGGCGATCCATGGCCGTTCGATGGAGGACGAAGCGCGGGATATTCTCCGTTGCGCGCTCAGCCGCGAGCCGTCGCCGCAGCGTAATTTGGCGACCGCTATTCGTGCCCGCTTCGCGCCGCTTGGCGGGGTGGAACTGCCTACGGTTCCCCGCGAGCCGATGCGCGCGCCGCCGTCCTTCGACGAGTGATCCTTCTCGATACAAACATCCTGTCCGAGCTAATGCGGCCGACGCCCGAGGCGGCGGTTGAGAAGTGGCTTGCAGACCAACCTGCCGCCAGCGTGTTCGTCTGCGCCATCACCGAGGCCGAGCTACGCTATGGCCTTGCCCTCATGCCGCCCGGTAAGCGGCGATCGGCACTTGTCGCCGAGATCGAGGACATGCTGGGGGAG
>PLTD01000004.1 GCA_003165335.1 Rhodospirillales bacterium
TGTTGTAGGCGTTCGTGCTTGCAGGGCTGTACATCAGCGGCATGGCGGAAGCGCTGGAGGAGGCAACCGCGATCGCCAATACGAACAGTGACGTCTTTATCAATGGAGCCTCCAGATCTTTGCCCTAAATCGGCGCGGCCACTGCTTTTGGGTAGATTTAGCAGAAACGCCCACCTGTTGCTTTGAGCTTACGATGTCCGACATTACCGATCAACCTGATCTCGCCACTGCCGCTTCAATTTTAGCCTTCCCTTTGGACATCCCCAGAACCACCTGGACTGCCAAACGGTCCTCGGAGATTTTAGATAAAGCCAGCTTTTCTGGCAGCCTGAAAGGCCGGCCCGGCATGGCCTCCAGGGAACGAAGATATAGCAGTGAAAATTCTGCAAGACTGGTTCGCAGCACGTTATTTATGCCTGTCTCTGACTGCCGCCGAAAAAACATCGCTGCGCCCCGATTATTCAGACATCAAACATTCTGCCGAAACGTGCATCTGCGTCGATAGCGTCGAATTCAAATATCGGAACGAGGCAACGGTTCGATGCGCCGAGCCCATTGCGTCCTTCCCTGTGGCGACGGTCGTTGGGCTTCCTGCTATTTCCTCCGTTGAATGGAACCACGGGCCGCACCAAGAGGTTTCGTCGCGAGCCTCAGCGCCTGTTGTTCAACAGCCTCGCGATTGCGCGACCTCCAATCCCAATGTAGCGAGCCACCACTCGCCTAGCCGCTGGATTGCGACCGATTTTTCGACAATCCGAAGGCGACGTAGGCCGCAAACCTGGTTTCGCAATTTTCTGATGTTGAATTCGAAAACTCGTCCGTTGAGGGCCCGGATAAACCGCCGGCTTTTCCGCAAAACGACCGGGCTTCGATCTTGTCGAGCATCCGAGACACGCTAACGAGCTGTCGCTGCAACTCTTTGAGTTGTTGACTACGCGAGTTCCGAACGCTGCCCATGATGGAGCCCCGGCATTGAACGGTCGATGGCGCCGCCGCGCGCAGATAAAGCGACAATCCTGCCTGTTTTTAGCCTAGCCTTTGCGAACCCCATGTCAAGGTGGTTTAAATCATAAAGAGCAAGACGACGGGCGATTTATGGGATCGACAAACTAGCCGTTATTAAACAAACTAGCCGTTATTAAATGGTCCAACGCCCGCCACCCATTGATGCTCTGGTGTCGGCAGTCTTATCGACCAAGCCGGGCCTTCGCCATGCAAAAGCTAACCGTGGCGGCAAATCGGTTTTCGTCAAACGGCTTGTCGAACCCTTCCGGCCCGATCACGGCAGTGCAGCCCCTGTCGAGCAAAGGCAAGTCCGTTTCGTGAAGCTCACCTGCTTCGTTTAGCGCAGCGAGCGCTGCGCGCAAAAAACTGTCGGGCATGGCTCCGCAATCCCTTGTTGCGTCAAGCGATTGACGGCCCCCGGCTTCAGGGGGCCTCGATCCATGCATCAGTGATCTTGGAACGCCTGATTCGCAAGCTCCGGGACTTCAATTGACGGGCCCATTGGCCGGCGACGAAGAATGGAAATAAGACGAGTCCCTCGCAATTTTCAATGTTTTGGTTCGCTGCGATCGATCGCCAGCCAACGATTCGGGCTCTCGGCGATCATCCAGGCCGCGCGGCCATCCGACCATCAACATCGTTATGGCTATCTGGCAAGAATAGCGCACAAATTTTGGGCCCGCCTTCGCTCACCGCGCACCTCTCCACGCCTCGATCTCTGAAACCCGCTCGCGGAGCCTTCGCAATTCCATGTACCGCTGCGCAATGCTTGAGGCGGTGATTTTTCTTGCCGTCTTTCGTTGCTTTTTCGACTTCTGACCGGCCATTGGGGTTGCGAGCTTATAAAAGTGTTTCATCGGATCTACCTCCGTCGAATCTGTGCATACAAAGGCAAGCAACGTGCCAAGCTATTGACCAAATCCCACAATCCGCGTGTATTGCCACAGCGAATGCAACATTTAGTAGATCGTGCCCCAATCGTCGTTCAATAACGGTTTCGTGAGTCCGATGGCCTTTTCTGCGATTGGTTCTCATTGTCGTGTCCCCGCCGGCGCGGCGCCCGATATCGCGGTTCGTTGAGGCCCAGGATTACGGCCGCGGAAGCGGCGACCTGGGGTGGCGGTGTCGCGACGTGACGCGGCAAATGAATGGCGTGGATATCGAGCGTGGCCGGTTTGACCGTGCGCCGTTCGGATGCTCGGCTTCACTCATGACAAAGCCTGAGACTGCCGGATGTCGACCGAATCCCAGTTGCGCGAGAAGTTGCGGAAGATCGAGGTCTCGTTCGCCGGGGCCGGTACGGCCGGCGAACGGCTCGCTGCTGAGGCCGCGCTGGAACGTGTCCGGACGCGTCTAGGCGCACTCAGCCGGGAAGATCCTTCGATTGGGATGCAGTTCTCGATGACTGATCAATGGTCGCGCCATTTGTTTCTTGCGCTGTGCCGACGCTATGGCATGAGGCCCTACCGGTATTATCGGCAACGGCCCAACACCATGATCAGGACAACAAATCGGTTTCTCGACCAGGTCCTGTGGCCCGAATTTCCGAACTTGACCAAGCTCGGCGGGCCTACCTTCATCAGGTGACGATGCGCGTATCCGCGAGGAGGTCTTCGCCGATGCAAGCGAGGCGACGGAAATTTCCGAGGTGCTGCCACCGAACTGATGGCAGATTTGATCATGCAGCAGTGCTGACTTTGCCGTATTGGGTCCACGCACAACGCGAATATGTGTGATCTTCACCATCGCCGGAGCTTTACCGGTTCGCCGCGGATATCAACAAGGTGCGGGGCGGGGTCGAAGTCTTGGCGGCCCGGGCAACCTACAGCCCCCAATAGCGCGGCGCGCTCGTTAACCTAAAGTTTGATTTAATAAGTTCAATTATTTAACCTTAATTGACAGCGATGTAGTTTAAATTGTAGAATAAAACCAGTTAATCAGATCGAGCTGCGGACTGCACAGGAAAATAAAATGGGCATTTGGTATTTAAATTATTTTGAAGCGGGCGCGGGCACTTCCTACATGTGCGAGACCTATTATAGCGTCAGAGCGAGAGATGTTGCTGTTGCTCGTTATCTTCGGCTCGGAGGCGATGACATCCTGACAGTCACGACACCACAAAGGGTGGATCAGTTTCGACGCTGGCTGAAAGGGATTAGGTCTTTCCTGATGAGGCAGCAGACCGGCGCATGAAGCTCAGTCACGTTCGAAATCGGATATCTTGAGGCGCCTAACGAAATCGGCGTTTCGGTGCCGCCGCCAGGTTACGGACCGACCCATGCCGGGCGATGCCGCTCTGAGGTACCTTACGGGAAGGAAATGGTGACTCCCGCAGCGAAGCAGCAGAACGCCGCAACTGTATTGATCATAACGTCGCTCAGGTTGAGAACTGTTGCGGTGTTTGGACGGTAGAGAACCCTGAAAGCTGAAAATGAATGGCAATCAGAGCGGCCCCGGGACATCCGGATCCTTCGATCTGTTTGCCAATCCGTTCCATATCCTGGGGGTCGAACCGGCAGCCTCAATCCAACGGCTCCAAAGCGCGTTCGACAGGGCGGCAGCAAAGCAGCCGGTCTCGTCGGATGCCCTGGCGATAGCCCGCGACATCGCCCTTGATCCGCAACGCCGTCTGCCGCACGAACTCGGCTATCCCGAAACGCATGCGCTTTTTGCGCGTCTTGGTACTTGTATCGATAGCGGCAGTCAGCGCGACCGGGATCTTTCTTGGTTTCAGAAAGCCTTGGCCATCCCCTTCGCCCGACGGCAAAGCCGGCTCTTTCGCAGAAATTCACGAGGCTGAGACCATGCCGGCTGTTGGCGCGGGGCAGCATCTTGAGCTGAGCGGAGTGCGATACTGCGTATTTCAGGAAGCGCGTTTGCGCGCGATGAAGCCGGATGTCCGCGGCACTGATGACACCAGGGCGTATAACAAGCTAGCGCAGGACTTCAATTCCCGATGCTCGGATTATTTTTACAGGGATAGCGACCTCGACATGGTAAAGGCCGAAATGGCTCGAAATTCGCAGCGTTTCACCGCGGACGCAAAGCGAATCATGTCTGCGTGGCCGGGCCGTGGTCCGGCGACGGCGCCGTGAAGCAAGCCTTCAGCGATGCGTTCCGAACGATAAGCAAGAAATTGCGCCAAGGCGAAGCATCAAACCGAAAGCCCGCTCGCGATCAAGCTAGGCGCGGCGCAATGTTTTCGCCGATAACCCATAATGCCCAAACCAACGAACCCCAAGATCATCATCGCCCAGGTCGAGGGCTCGGGGACCGCGCTGATGGTTATCGTGCCATCGGCGACGCATTGTGAGCACACTCCCCAAAAACCCAGACTGCCAGAAAGATACCCGCCAGCGCCATCGACCGCAGAAGCCCAAGCCTCAGAGGTCCCGGCGCTCAAGGTTTTCCCGGTGGGCGCGAAAATATTAAAGAAGATCTCGTGATTTCCGTTGCCCTGAAAGATAATGCCGTTCTGCGCATCGATGGGGAATGCGCTGTCGTAAGACAAGGCTCCCGAGCCCACGATGCCGGACCCGGAGAGCAACGTCGACACCTCACTTACGGTCGAAAACGTAAACGTGCTGCTCCCCGAAACAATCGTGTCGTCAGCGGCATTGGTCAAGAAAGAGCCTGTAGCCTTGACCGACAAGTCATTTATTCCGCCTGTAAAGGTGAAATCGTATAATGCAGCGCTTGCCGGAACCGCGTACGTCACCAGCGTCGCCAAGCCTAGGCCTGCCAGTATCGATCGAACCCTCATGGCAACGTCCCCGTTTAACACGCAACCGAACCGAGCCGCGCCGCGCATTGATATTATTTAATTAATGAGGGAGGATAAAATGTTTGTCAATGTGGATTTCTGAAAATATAATTAAATACACGGGCCAATCATTTAAAGCGCGACGGCGTCCACACCGGGAAAGAGCGGCCGAAAGGGCGAACCTCAGTCAAACGACCTTCGCCGCCAAGATCCGAGGCAACTTTGTCGCCAATAGTCGGAAAGAGAACGCCGCCGAATTGGACGTAACCAGCGGGAGGGCGCTCGCGAGGGAATATAGACTTGTCGCGCACGAGCGAGTTCCGGATTCGCCGCGTCCGCCGGTTATCTGAGCGGCACCGCCGGGCACGGAATCCCGAAATTCTGGCTTCTTCCGAGGCGCATCGAAGACAGTGGCCCCAGGGGGTCGGCTACATTTCAATGTCCGGCCGCAATAGCACGCGCGCGGTCCATTTCATCTGCGGCTGGCTCTGCCCGACGCAAAACCGCCCGTCTCCCACTGGCACGCGAATAACCGAAGTCTTCTTGTTTTGGCAGCAACGCTGGACGCTGTCGGGCGCTCCAGGCTTGTAAATCAAGAAGCGGCTATAAAACGGATCGACTGTCACAACGAGGTCGACGATGTGCAGCCCTGGCGGGATCTTGCTGCTCCAATCGACAAGGCGGTCACCAGGCTGACAGGCGAGCATCGCGACAATCAATAGTTTTTCCATAGATGCCGCCTCCAGCAGGCAACCCGTCTACCTTCGATCGGGGATTTCATGGTTAAAGATCGGCTGACACAGTCGCTCAATTCTTTGCGCGCGAGAGATCTGATTTTTTGAAGTTTAGACTTATAATAGTCTCTGTTTAGGCAAATCGGCGGGGATTAAGATGGATATCGCAATATTCGGAATTTTTGGTTTTGCTTTCATCGCGGCCGCTCTGGCCAAAATAGCCCATGAGCGTCGCCTGGACGTTTTGTACGGGCCCTACATACAGGACCGCGCCAGACAACCGCCCGGTCTTTCAGCGCTCCAATATCGGAAATCGGCAGACTTGGCTATCGACCGCCTTCTCTCGCTCGAGGGACCGAAACATCAGCGACCCTCGTCGGTCTTAGCCTGTTAATTTGGGAATACGCATGAGAATCGAACACACTCCTGCTTCATGCGAGCGCTCTCGATTCAAAATTGTGTGTGAGGATTGCGGCAGTCTGTCGATCAAGGTCGCCGATCCGCTGAACTCTCCGCTCTCAACCCAGGTTCGGTGCGGCCGTTGCGGCGCGATCCGCGGTACCCTGGCCGAATTGCAAAGCCTCGCTGTCGACGGTCGTGACACTTTCGAATTCTAGAGGCAGCGCGCGAATTTGGGCAGCGCAAGGTGCCCAAGGCGGACTCTAAAATTACTGGTTCACGTTCGGCGCCACACTGGAAGTGGCACCGCTGCGATTTGCCAAAAACATTCCGAAGGAAGTGTCTCAAACGCCCGGTCCTGCTGGCCGCGACTTGCGGCGAGAGTCCATGAAATGGCAGCGCCAATACTCGCAAACCTTGCGCGATCGTGGTGGATCAGACCGTCCTCGATGCCAGCTTATTCTTCCGATGACAGGCTGTGAAACGTAAGCGCTTAGCCGCAACCCTAT
>PLTD01000126.1 GCA_003165335.1 Rhodospirillales bacterium
CTTCGGCGCGGGCGATCACTTCCTGCGGGTCGGAAATGTCGGCCGGCGTGATCCTGTTCATCACTTCGGCGGCGGTGTAGCCCAGCATACGCTCGGCGCCGACATTGAAAATCTGAATGACGCCCTTCGCGTCGGTGGCGATNNGCGATGCTCGAGAAGTTGGCGCTGTTGAAGATCGCGCTCTGCAGGGCGCCCGCCTTGAGGAGCACTTCTTCCGCCTGCTTGCGGGCGGTATTGTCGGTGGCCTCCGAGAGGCCGATCGGGGTCTTCGTCTTGCGGTTTCCAGTAGTGATGGTGGTACCCCGTTAAATTGTATTCGTCCGCCTTAGCGGACAGATTACGCAATTTCAAAATGACGCTGCGAGCAGATCTTCAACGGAGTCCTGAAGTTGCTTTGGCGTGTATGGCTTCTGAATGAAGTGCGCGCCTGCAACAAACAGAGCTTTCGTTTGGTCGGTAACGGAATTTCCTGTCGTGTAGAGCACACGCAAGTTCGGCCGAAGCTTGATTGCCTGGTGTGCAAGTTCATACCCACCAAGGACCGCTGTTTTGAGACGGATATCGGTAAAAAGTGCGTCAATGTGCGAAGGCGAACGTAGGAGTGAAAGCGCCTCGTCTACGTCACTGGCCGAAACTGTGTGGTACCCCAACTCTTGAATCAAGATCTCCGCCATTTTGCGAATATGCACATCGTCTTCGACGATCAGTATCACGGCCATCAGACCCCCTGCCGTGACAACTTCCGCTGCTATCAATGCGTATCGCGTAACTCGCGCCGGGAGCTAAAGTTCCGTAGGAATTACAATTCTTTTTCGCATAGACGCGTGATGGAAATTATCGCTGTCAATTCGCCCAACCGCGACCCAGTTGTCCGACCGCGTCTGCGATAGCGAAGCCAAGTGCCATATCCCCCGCATCCCGCCTACCATACCCATATGATGCTCGTCGGATGACATTGGGATCGAGGCGACGGATAAATCAGAACAGCAGGCATATGTCCGCAGCCGTGCCAAGGAGTTGGCGGCAACTGGCGAGCATATCGATTGGATCGGCGTCGAGCATGAGTTGCAGCGTACAGGATCTCTTGAAGCGCGTGATTGGTTGGACGATGACATCTTGCGCCGCGACATAGATGGAATTTGCGACCGAAGCAGGAAAGATCAACCCGATGCCTAAAGCCGCGCAGATCGTCTGCTTTCAAGCAGTCCTGAGCACCGCGCGATTGGCAATGTTGGATCGAAGGCAGCCACCATGAGCGGTTGGGTGCTGTCAGGCCAAAGCAAACTCGTCTCTGGTTTTGGTAACTCGGGCAGGGTCGGCCGGATTTAGGCTGCGAGGGATTTCCACTCGGCCATGGCGGCCGCGCGTTGGGCTTTGTACTGATCTCGGCTGATGAGGCGGCGGTCTTGATTAAAGAGGTTGTGGACTTGGGCGTGAACGGTGCTGAATTTCTGGAGTGTCTCCATCCTCCTGAATCTTAGCATCGCCCGCTCTCGTCGCCGGAAGGGCCGGTGTGAATTCTCGGCTCGGTTGTTGAGCCATCCTCCCACCTCTTGACGATCGGCATTGCCGATCTCCTTCATGGCGGCGCCATAGGAGCGCAGACGGTCCGTCACGATGGCGCGGGGCCTGCCGTGGCGCTTCATCGCGCGCTTGATGAATTTGAGGGCGGCAGGCTTGTCCCTCTTGGCCGCTGGCTGGAACGCAACGGCCATGTTTCGCCTTCCGTTCAACTCGACAAAGTCATCAGCCGATGGCGATCCGATTATGCCGCTATGTTGGGATTGGCAGCGCGCATATCTAGAAGCGGCCGCGTGGAGTGAAAGGGCAGGATCGCTTGAGCATGCGCTGGCCCGGAAGGTAGGCTACCCTCGGGTGCTCATTCCTTCATCAACTCAGAGCCCAGTGTGGGTTACATCGCACAGTGACATTGACGCGGAGCTGGACGGGGTCCACGTCACAGAAGAAGAGCGACAACAACTGCATTCTGATCTGGCGACCCAGCAAGCACGCTGGGATGCCGCATCAGAAACAACCGGCTTCGACGCGGCCGATGGGAACGGAGAGCAAGCCTGGAGGAAAAGCGAGGAACTCGCCAGCGCACTCTTCGCGCTTCGCGCTCAGAACATCCTTGGCGTGATCATCAAACTGTCGTTGATCCTTTGGACTGGCGAGGCGGAAGTGAGCCCTGATGAACATCCCTGGCGACAGATCAGATCCGCCTACGATGATTTGCGTTCGCTAGCGGGAGTCGGCGACCTCACCGCTTAAAGTACCCGTAGGCGCCCAACGGGTGACTATGAGTAAATGCGAATAACCGACAACCACCGAAATAAGGCGGAGATTTGAGGAAAATGCCGCATGCGGGTCGGTCCCCGCGACCGAAGCAACGAAAGCCTGCTAAGTTATTGGTCCCCGGGAGAAAATATTGATTCGCTCGGCCGAATTCCCACCCACGACCCCAGGATTAGGAATGTCGCCGACCGCCATCCATAACAATAGTTTATAATTGACTGATGACCAGATCGTGACTTTAAGCATTCCTGGACGCTAAGTTCGGCTCACATTCGGCGCACAGACCGTAAAGGATTGTCAGGCGGGCCCGATCATTGCAATGAAAGGTGACTTAGTCCCGTCTATCAATAACATCGCGCCAATCGCGCAGATCAGATTTTTTTCGGGATAGCGCTTGGCAGCGTTAAGTTCATAACGTAGCGGCGTCTTCAGACCATCATTTTCGCCGAGTTTGCGTATCAATCCCTCCACGACTTCATCGGCGGGTAACTCGAAGAAACTATCCTCGGCCTCGAAATCGAAGGTACGCTCGCCATCGCCGGCATAATCCATGATAACGGCGCGGTAGTTGATTTTGGTCATACGAATTCCTCCTGCACGTCGTCGGTATAACGTGCGGAAATCGGGACGCGCCCCAGATATTCCGGCCCCCGTTACCCTGAAACGGGCACTTGTGCTGTGCGTCGTTCAATGCTGGTACCCACGTCGATGCTAATCTGCCGCTCAGTTTGCCGGAGCCGGAGTGCGCGGTGTCGCAAGGTTGAGTGCGCCCGAGAATGGGTCCGAGGCCGCCTCGCGTGTGCCGAGCGGGGTTAGGCCATAGCGTGCTTCGATTAGTGAAAGGATTGAATCGGTATTGTACACCGTGTGATCGACCGTTCCCTTTTTGGCGAAGGGTGAGATGACGATGGTCGGTATCCGCGTGCCGGGGCCCCATTCATCGACGACAGGCGGAACGACATGGTCCCAGGTGCCGCCATGCTCGTCGTAGGTCACGATGATGATCGTCGATTTCCAGGCCGGGCTCTTGCGGATTTTCTCGACCATTTCCGCGGCATGGATATCGCCGGTCAGCACGTCGGCATATCCGGGATGTTCGTTGTCCTTACCGATCGGCTTCCAGAAAGTGACGGAAGGCAGAGCGTTGGTCTCGATCGCCTTTACCAAATCGGCTTCATCTTTCAGGTGTTGGACGCGGCCGTGCGTACCGTCGCCGTATTTGGCGAAATAGGCGAAGGGTTGGTGGTGAAACTGAAACGACGGGTCTGGATTTTCGTTAAGCGCGTCGTTCCAGCCACCCGAGTACCAGGCCCATGAGATATTTTTCTCCGACAGTCGGTCGCCGATCGTGTCGTGGGTCTGGGGCGGCAACAGTTCGCCCCCCAGAGTGCCGGCCCGATGCGGCTGGAACACGCTCTGCATCGTGTTGACGCCATAGAAATGACCGGCCCGCGCCCACACTGCGCGGTCGACCACGGCCTCTCCCGGCGGATCGGACAAGAGAGTCTTCTGGTCCATCACCGCCCAATCAGCCGATGAAATCTCTGGCGCGCAGGCGCAAATCAGGAAGAAATGATTGAGAAACGATCCGCCGAACGCCCCGTGGAAGAAATGGTCGGCCAGGGTGAATTCCTTAGCCAGCTTCCACATCGGCAACGAAGACCCGTCGTAATAGCCCATGGGCAGCAGGCCCGTATTTCCGCTGGCGACGAACCTGTCCATCTTGCCGCCGTGAATTTGGCGCTGCTCGGTGAAGAATGCGTGGACCAAGTCGCCGCTTTTTGCGGCGAGCGGAATATAAGGGTCCAACCGGAACGGCTGGTTTGGCAGGCCGGCGGGAATGCGCGTGTCGATCGGTTTCAGGTCCGGCTTGCTGTCATCCCTCTTGTCGTCCTTAGTCATCTTGAGGTTGTTGTTGAGCGCGCGCGGCAGCGTATCGGCGGTATAAACTACGCCGTCCTTGTCGATCTGGGGTGCGATCTTGCTCAGATCCTGCAGCCCCTCCGCGCCGGGGAACAGCCCGTACAAATTGTCGAAACTGCGGTTCTCTAGGTAAAACACAACGATGTGCTGGACCTTGTCCAGACCATTTGTCTCGGTAGGACCGGGCGCGGCAAAGGAACAGCAGGCTGCGCTGAGGCCAGCGGCGATGATCGGAGTAATCAGGCGATTGGAGGGCATAGAAACCTCCGGAGCCAGCTCGGCATTGGCAAAATATTACCGCGAGTCAGCACTCGACATCTCCCTTGCGATCGCCTGACGCAACGTAATGAGGATCACGTCAACCTTGAGGCGCTTCAGTCGCATAATCACCATCTAAAATGGTCCTAAGGCCCGCCGGGTGAATCGATGACTGCAGTGAGCGCAGAACAGGTTTCGACTTCACCGGAGCGCGTCTCCAGAAATAGACTGCTGAGATTGCCGTCGCACCGAGACCAACGACGCTCGTCCCGTAGGCGCTGAGAATGAAGAATTCGACCCAATTCAGGTTGCTTGCACCGAAATTGCGCCACAAAAGCAGAGCCACACTTCCGAGATACCCCGAGGCGTCGGCAACGTAGATCAAGAATCCGGCAGTCGCGATACGGCCGCTATAGGCGACCAGCCGGTCGAACAGCATCGCGTTGAACGGCGTGTAGGCCGCGTAGAGTCCGGCGCCAGCCAGAATCATCATGATCACCGGAGACATGAGCTGAAGCTGAAAGGCCAAGGTTGCAGCCCCGAGCAATAGGAAGCCGAGTCCAACGATGCCGTGGATCACTATGAGTGCGCGCAGATTGTCGCGCACAACGATGACCGCCGCCAACGCTCCCAGCGCGATGATGGCCACCGGAAGCTCGCTGGCACCGAAGATTGCCGTCCCTCCGCCATGGCCAAGTCCCGCCCAAATTTCCGCGGCGAAATTGTCCCGAAAGTCGCGAAAAGCGCTCAGGAGGATGTAGGCTAGGACAAGCAGAATAAGTCCCGGCGCGTAGGCTATCATGAAAGCCGCGCGTTCCCGCCCGGTCATGGGCGCACGCCGAACCCGTTCGGCTTCGTCGCGTGCGTTGGGGGGCGGCATCTGGTTCAGCACCCAAACCGACAGGACGAGTAGCGGCATGAACGCGGCGCCGACGGCGGCAGGCATCCACAGCGGATCGACATGAAGCGACAGCATCATCCACGCGCCGATCGATTTGACCACGCCGGAGGACAGTATGAAGCTTGCGCACAGCATGGAGCCCAGCACCTCGGAAACCCGCCGCCCCTCCATATAGCCGAACACCAGACCCCAGATCATGCCGAGCGGCAAACCATTGACGAACATGCAGATCACATTCCACGGGGCCGGTATCAGCGCGAATGCGACGAGCGCGAGCCAGGAGACGCCGATCAGGCCAAGAATTGCCGGCCCGCGCCGCGCCGGGGCCATTTCCGAGATGACTTTGACGCCGACAAGCTTTGACAGCGCGTAGCCGGCCACCTGGGCCAAGACCAGGGCGATTTTATAGTCGAGCGCGAAATGCCAGCCCGGAATCCCGTCGAAGGTCGCAGCCGCAAAGGGCTTACGAAAGGCATACATTGAAAAATAGGCGCAAAATCCCGCAAAACCGGCAACCATCGTAAACACCGCAGGATTTGCTTGCGCCAGGAAGCGCCGAATGGTTTCACTCAAGCCCACCTCCTCGAATGCTGTCGCGTGAATCACGTCGCCAACACCGCAAACGGCAGACGACAAGGTGAATGTCTTTAAATTCTTTACAGAGGTATTACTATCACTATGTTGTAGCGTTACATATGTATTTCCAACCAAACCACGAGATTAAAGATGAATCGGTCCGGTTTCGATGTGGTCGTCGTCGGTGCTGGAATTGTCGGGCTTGGCCACGCCCTCGCCGCCGCCAAGGCCGGCAAGCGGGTAGTCGTGATCGACCGCGACCCACGCGCGAACGGCGCATCGATACGCAATTTCGGCTTTATCACCGTTACTGGGCAGCAACGCGGCGAGCACTGGTCGTTAGCAAGACGCACACGTGACATTTGGGCCGAAGTCGCGCCTGAGGCCGGAATCGCGATAGAGCAAACAGGTCTGATCGTGACCTTGCGCCGTTCCGAGGCGATCCCGGTTGTCGAAGCCTTCCTGAGCACCGAGATGGGTGAAGGATGCCACTGGCTCGACGCGGCGCAGCTGCGCAAGGCTCACCCTGAAATCGCAGCGCGCGATGCGGTTGGAGCCCTGGTCAGCTCACGCGAAATACGTGTCGAATCGCGCACGGCCTTGCCAAAACTCGTAACTTGGCTTCAGTCGGTCCATGGCGTCACCTTCCTGACCGAGACCGCCGTGCATTCGGTAGAACTGCCCCGCCTCGAAACCTCCCGCGGACCGATTGAAGCGGCGGCGGCAATCGTGTGTCCCGGCGATGATTTTTGCACCCTGTTTCCGGATCGGATCGCGGCCTATAGCCCGCGAAGATGCCGACTTTCGATGCTTCGGCTCGCCTCGCCAGGAATTCGTTTACCAGCCCCACTAATGTCCGACCTGAGCTTGATACGCTATGCCGGCTATGCGGAGTTACCGCAGGCCGAGGCGCTACGGCAACGTCTTGCGGTCGAACAACCCACCCATCTGGACCATGGGGTTCATCTGATCGCCGTGCAAAGCGCGGACGGTTCGTTAGTCGTGGGCGACAGTCACCACTATGACGATTTGCCGCCGCCTTTTGCACCGGCCGAGGCGGAAAACTGCATCCTTGATGAATTTGCACGCGCAACCGGTATGGACGCTCCGGCAGTGACGGAGCGGTGGGTTGGAACCTATGCGGTGGCAGACGGGCGCAATTATTTCGTCGATATGCCCGCACAGAACGTCCGCCTCGCGATCGTAACCAGCGGTACCGGGGCATCGACTGGATTCGGCATCGCCGAGAAGACAATCGCCGAACTGTTCGGCTCCAAAATCGGAGAACCCGCATGAGCTACCCGGTTAAAGCCGTGATATTCGATTGGGCCGGAACGATGGTCGATTTCGGCAGCATGGCCCCCGTCATGGCCATGATCGAAGCCTTTGCCGCCTATGGCGTTGCAATCACTGAGGCAGAAGTGCGCCGTGACATGGGGCGCGCCAAGCGTGAGCATATCAGCGCAATCATGAGCGTGCCGAACGTGGTCGCCAGATGGGTGGCCGCCAACGGTGCCGTACCGACAACGGCTGATGAGGATAACATTCATGATGCGCTCGAGCCGCTTATTGCGGAAGCGGCGATGCGCCTAACCAAACTGATACCGGGAGCGGCTGAGGTCATCGCGGATTTGGAAAAGCTCGGAGTCAAGATCGGCTCCGGCACCGGCTACACCCGACGGACGATGGTCGGTGTCCTGCCGCGGGCGGCTGCCGAGGGCTATTCGCCCAGAGTCGTTGTCTGCTCGGGCGAAACTCCTTCGGGGCGTCCTGCGCCTTTTATGACCTGGAAGGCGCTGACCGAAATGAACGTCTGGCCGGCGCAAGCTTGCGTCAAAGTCGACGACGCCGCGGTCGGTATCGAGGAAGGCCGAAACGCCGGATGCTGGACAATCGGAGTTGCTGCGTCCGGCAATGGCGTCGGCCTTAGTCTCGAAAGCTATCGCTCCCTGACCGAAACCGATCGCGCTGCGCGCGTCGTGGCATCCGCCCGACAGCTGAACGCGGCCGGCGCGGATTATGTCATTGATACGGTCGCCGACATCAGACCGATCTTGGATGAAATCGCCGCACGCATCATTGCCGGCGACCGTCCCGCGAGCGGATGACCGCGCAATAGCTTAAGGCGGCGCGTCCGGACGAAGATGGAGCTGAAACGTGATGAGCAGTGAGTTGGACAGGGGCAACATTATCGAACTGATTGCTAATCTTTTCGAGACGCGCGGTGCGGAAGCCTATCTGGGCGAAGCGGTAACTGTGGCTGAGCACATGTTGCAGACCGCAGCCCTTGCTCAAGCAGAAGGCGCCCCTGACACATTGGTCGCTGCCGCACTTCTGCACGACATCGGCCACCTCACGAGCGAATTGGGCGAATATTCACCGGAAGATACGAGAGACAGGCGACATGATGCGGCTGGAGCGCAGGCGCTGGTGGGCTATTTTCCGAGCGCGGTCACGGAGTGCGTCCGTCAGCATGTGGCTGCCAAACGCTACCTGTGTGCCACGGACCCCACCTACTATGGCAAGCTCTCGGAACCCTCGCAGCACAGCCTTACGCTCCAAGGCGGCCCCATGAGCGACACGGAGATCGCTCAGTTTCGTGATCTGGAGTTCTATCGAGAGGCGGTGCGCCTGCGGCTGTGGGACGACGGGGGCAAAACGGTTGGCATCCGAACCCTGACGTTCGATGACTTCCGACCCTTGCTGAAACGAGTCAAGGAAGAGGTCTGACCGCTTTCCGACACGGGTCTACGGCCACCCCTGTTTGCGCTGCATCTGATCTAGTCGCACCTTTGTGTCTCCGCCAGCAGGCCGGCGCGATCGCTGCGGAGGTCTCGTCCGGACGCCAGGACCGGAAAGGGCTCCGCGCCCTTCAGACCACGCCATAAGGCCTGATTGAAGCGCACGGTGTCCAACCGATCTTCCGCCGAGAAGTCCTGGCCACGCATTGCTTGTGTCCACCAGGCAGTATCGCGGCGTGGCGTTTCGAAACAGCCGTTGCCGGCATGCTTTTCCGGTTCGGCGGGTAGGGGCAGGGTTGACGACCGCAGCACAGCAGGAATTGACGCGGTGAAATTCCACCGGCTCTGCTTGAGGTCGAATACGCTCGCCATCGGTGAAGCCATCGCATCGTTCAGCCCTAGCGGCGGCAGCTTGAGGACGGCTTCGATTGTACGCAGCATATTTACGGTATTAAAGCGGTCCGACACTACGGCGCCTTGCTTTACATAGGGACCCGCGACGAAGGCGATGCTGCGATGAGCATCGACATGATCCGCAGCGTCCTGAGCGTCGTCTTCGACAACAAAGATCAGCGTGTCATCCTTGTAGCGGCTGCCCGCCACGGCTTCGACTAATGATCCCAAAGCATAGTCGTTGTCCGCCATTTCCCCGTCGACGCTACCGAGCCCATCTGCAGCGTCGGCGAAGTCGCCGAAATGATCGTGGGCCAACCGAACCAGCGACAAGGCGGGCAGGTCGCCCTTGGCCTGGTACTGATCGAACTCCCGCTTCCATTCCTGAAAGCGCCAAAAATCCGAATATGCCTGATCGAATCCCCGGAAATAGGGATCGGTTACGGCGGCAAGGGCTCGCTTGGCCGCCGTCGCTTGGACGACATGATCCGCGAACGGATGATCCACGGGTTCCACGCGGTTGCGGGCTTTCGCCCCATAATGGACGATATCGACATAGAAGCCGTAGTTGCGCAGCGTCAGCCTGGCGCGGATCGCGGCGTCCCAGAGATAGCCTGCCCCGGCCTCTCCTTCATCCGGCGTTGTCCCGGGCGATGAATCCGGCGCTGCTACATCGGCCTGCCCAGGCAGGAGGTCGGGGTCGTCGCTGATCGCACTGTCGGACTCCCTGCGCCCTGCACGCTCCAATGCGACATTGATATTCCGGTTTTCCCCCTCCCAGTCATATTGCAAGCCGCGTCCGGCGTAATTCAGCGGTACTGTCTTTTCGGTGAAATCCGTGGTCCGGGCGGCGGTTGACCAGTTCCATCCCACACCGCTGACCTCGCCTGAATCGTAGAAGGAATCCAACGTCACGAACTTTGCGGCCAACGCATGGTGGTTGGGCGTGATGGGAGCCGGGAAGAGGGTTAGGCGCGGGTCGCCGTTTCCGACCGGAAGATCGCCAAGCACTTGATCATAACCGCGATTTTCCTTGATCACATAGATGACGTGATGGATGCGCCGGCTGATTTCCGCCATTACCCATTCCGCCCCAGCCCGACGTTGATCGTCGTCGAGCCCAATATTGGACCCAACTTGCAATGTTGCTGCGGCGAGCCCGGCACTGTCGGGCAGCGGAATAGCCGCCAGCGATGACGACTGCAGTTGCAATACATATTGATTGGCGCCGGTGCAGGTTCTGGGTTCCGGCGTCGTTTGGGTCGAGTTTCGGCAGGCTGCCGGGTTCGGTCCCGCCACACTCTTGCCGTTAACGACGAACAGCGTTCTTCCATCTCTCGAAGCCACTGCGGCATTCGGATACCAACCGGTGGGGATCATCCCGATGACACGGCTAGCCTGCTTGGCGGAATCATCCGCGTCGTCGTCACCGTCGCCATCATTGTCGGTGATAGGCTGCGGCTTGAGCCCGCGCGCCACTGGCGACAGAGCCACGACGGCGACCGCGTTGACGCCGCCCTCGGACACGAACAACGAGGCTTCGTCTGGGGAGAGGGCGAGCCAATTCGGATTGGCGCCGCGATAGCCCTTCACGCGCGAAAAGACCGCTTCAGGTCCAAGCGCCGCAATCACTTCGATAACGCGTTGGGTCTTGATATCGATGACGTCGATCGTGTCGGTATTATCGACCGCCGCATAGAGCCTATTGTTCGCGCGATTGACTCGCAGCGCGACCGGCTGGCCGGCGAGCTTGATGCGGTCGGTCACGCGCGGCCGACCCTTTGACAAGTCCACAACTACGATTTCGCGGTCGCGCTGGCTGGCGACATAAGCATTGGTCGGCCCTGCCCAGGCTACCGCTACGGGGTATTCGCCGCCCGCGACGCCGGAAAGTTTGGAATCACTCTTCCCGGGTCTCAAATCGAACTCGGCTGCGACCGAAGAGCGCCCCAAATCGACCAATGTTACAGAATCATTAGCGAAATTCGCCGCGATTAGTAATTTCCCCGTCGGATCAACGGCGATTCCCGCGACCATCGGCTGTGTTTCGGTCTCGTGTCCGCGCCGCTCCGGAGGAACCGCGCCATCAGTCGGGTCCGCTATTCCAAGTCCAGCAGCGTGGGCGAGACGGATCGGCGGGTTGACCTCGGCGAAGGGCCCGCCGCTCGACGCAAAAACATGGATAACGTCGTCGACGCCACCCGACACATAGAAAGCATGTCCGTCCGGGTTCCATGCGAGACCTTGATCTGCATTGGCGACAGGCAACGCCTGCAACTGCCTTGGTCTGCCTTGGCTGACGTCGTAGACGAAGGCCCATTCGCTCGATGCCGCCTTGTCGGGCTTGCCACTGCTGTCCGACAGTCTGTTGAACCCACTGGTCAGTACGACCAAACGCGTCCCGTCCGGACTGAGTTCCGCGGCCACAGCTTGGCCGGCGGAATGGTCCGAATATTGGGCAAGCCCCGGATTGAGCGGGAGCAAAACGGTGCCCGCCACTGCAAACGGCGTCACCGATTCCCCGGTTGGCACCATTTGCGAGGTCGGATCCGCCGCGGATTGCAGGCAGAACAGTGACCATATTCCGAGACAAGCCAGGGTACCACGGATTGGCCGCATCTTTACCTCAATGTTGGGGTGCCATCTCAAGGGGTGGTTTTCCGGTAGCGTAAATTTGTCTTGCCGGGTCAAGCTACCGCTTTTTGTGGTGCTTCCTGTCCAGACAACGATGCTGCAATCTCCAGAAACGTCCGCACAAGCTTGCCGCCGCTGCGTTCGCGAAGACAGATAAGCGCTTCGTCCATGATCATTTCCGGTCCCTCTATCCTGATTGGCACGACACGCGGGTCGTAGCCAAGTTCGGCCGATGAAACGAATCCGACACATCCCCCTGCGGCCACGATTTCGTGCAGCGATTCTCTGCCCTCGGCCTCGATCGTGGGATTTAAAGTGACACCGGCGTCGAGTGCCGTCTCTTCCAACTTCTGGCGCGTTTTAGAGCCGCGCTCGCGCAGGACCAGAGGATAGGTCGCCAGTTTGCGTAGGGTCGCCCTCCCAGCCTCGGCCAATGGATGCGACGCGGCTACAAAGGCGATTATTGGCGACGAACTCAACTTGACGATTTCGAAATCCTGTCGCCTGGGAATTTCACCAAGGATTCCTAGGTCGACTTGATATGAGTATAGGCTGGCGATAACGGCTTCAGTATTGCCCGTCTTCATCGACATCCGAACGTTTGGAAAGCGCTCGCGAAAAAGCGGCAATATCGGAAGCAAGTGATGGGCCGCATCGACGATAATTCTGAGCGTGCCTGATTGCATCACACGCGACTCTTCCAGAAGCTCGAGCACCTGCTGCTCATTGTCGAACATACGCCGGGTCAGCTCCAGCAGCTGTCGTCCCGCTTGTGTCAGAGCGACATGCTTCTTTTGGCGGTTAAAAAGAAGGATGTCGTAACTCTCCTCCAGCTTCCGTACCTGGTCGGAAATTGCAGGCTGCGTAAGCGACAAGGCGTTTGCCGCACGGGAAAAGCCACCATGGATAGCAACATAGTGAAATGCTCGGAGCTGCACGTACCGCAAGGCTTCTCCTTTGCTTGAAAATAGACCTTATAAATTCTGCTTTTTTATAGCCCAATCAAGGGGTTTCGACGTTCGGTTTTCGTTTCGTATACGCCATGAACATATACTGTCAACTCCTACCATACATTAATATAGATATAGAAATAATCATATATACTTAAATTATATCGATAGCTTATGTCTATAAATAAAACTTATAGATCTGAAAAAATAATCGATTTGATATCCGGCTTGAAGTCCGCCATCTTCGCTTCAAATCAAGCACATTTAAGTTGTGTAATACGGGCACGCGAACAATCTAAGGTTGTCATCGGCACGCTCGTCGTGCGCCGACGACCTTGGCCGAATTCAGGCAAAGCTAGGAGTTGGAGCGATGATGATGCAAACGAAGTTCAAGGCGTCCTGCGCTATAATCGCGCTGGTCAGCGGTTATGCGGTCGCAGCGTATGCCGACGATACAACCTCCAGCAATTCCGGCCTGGAAGAGATCGTTGTCACCGCTCAGCGGCGCGGCGAGAATGTCCAGAATGTACCGATCACCATTCAGGCTTTCTCTGGTGCTGCCCTCCAGGACCTCAACGTCAGCAGCTTCAACGATCTGATTAAGCTCGTGCCCAACGTGACCTTCGGCTCAGCCGGGCCGGGCGCGGGCAATATTTACATGCGCGGCTTAAGCTCTGGCTTCGCCAACAATCAGTCATCGGCGACAATCGGCTCATTCCCCAACGTGGCAGTCTACCTCGACGACCAGTCGCTAACGTTTCCCTACCGCAACATCGATGTCTATGTGGTCGACATGGAGCGCGTCGAAGTTCTTGAAGGACCGCAAGGCACTTTGTTCGGTGGCGGCGCAGAGGCCGGCGCGGTTCGCTATATCACCAACAAGCCGAAGCTGAACGTCACCGAAGGTTATGCAGAGGTCTCGGGGGGCTCGACCGAGCATGGCGACCCCAACTACGCCGCCAATTTTACCTATAACATTCCCCTTGTTCAGGACAAGGCGGCGATACGGGTCGTGGTCTATGACGATCGTCACGGCGGTTATATTGATAACGTTCCCAGCACCTTCACGCGCAAGCCGACCGATCCCGGCCCCGCCGCTTATGGCCTGACCTATCCGGCGAACGCGCCGAATGCGAATAACTTTGCCGTGGCGCAAAATGCGCAGAACCCGGTCACCTATACCGGCGCGCGGGTTTCCGGGCTTTTGGCCATAGACGACGATTGGAACCTGCTCGTTCAGCAGAGCTTCCAGAATATGGACGCCGAAGGTGTTTCGGCCCAGGAGCCGTTCGGGTCCGACGGGCAGAAGCTTGAACCGCTGCAGGAGACATCGTTCACACCCTCCCACGATCAGGACCGTTTCGAGAACACGGCCTGGACTGTGGATGGCCAGATCGGCGACTTCAAGATCGTCTATAACGGCGCCTATCTAAGCCGCCATATCGATCAGACTATGGACTACACCAACTATGCCCGCACGGCCGGTGGCTTTTACTACCAATGCGCCGGCGGCCCGGCGAGCGGAAGCGCCATCGGAGCCGGAACCGGCAGACCTTTGACCTGCTATTCACCGGTCGGCTCCTGGCACGATGTCGTGAACTCGACGCATCACACAGAAGAACTGCGGGTACAAACTCCCTCGGACGAACCCCTTCGCGGCCTCTTTGGCATCTACTATGAAGATCTCGACATCAAGGATGACATGAACTTCCTATACAAATCGATCCCGTCTTGTACGGCGGCGAATCTCGCCGCCTACAACGCGGGCGGACCGATCTGTATCGCCAACCTCGCGCCGGCCCCGGGCCAGTTCGCTAACGATCCCAGCGCACGCAACGACAGTACGGCGTTCGGCGAGGATATCGACCGCGGCTATGATCAGGAGGCGATCTATGCGTCGGTCGATTACGACATCATCCCGGATGTCCTGACGGTCACCGCCGGCACGCGCTATTATCATTACGGCGAGCACGAATACGGTTCTCAATACGCAACCTCCGGGAGTTGCGTCGGCATTCCCAACGGCACATGCTACGGCACGCCGCTCACCGCCGCCACCCACGCCGCGGACTATTACGGGTTCAAGAGCCGCGCAAATGTGACCTATCATGTCGATTCCGACACCATGGCCTACTTCACCTTCTCACAGGGCTTCAGGCCGGGCGCCGGCAATCGCCTCGACAGCGCAGAGGTGAAAATCAGCATTAATCCGCTCACGGGGCTGCCCACATCAGGTGTCCAGACCGGCGCGGTGACAACGGTGAAGCAGTTTAACAAACCCTTCACCTACGCCCCCGACACGCTGACCAACTATGAGGTCGGCTTCAAATCGGAGCTTTTCGAACACCGCCTGCTGCTGAATGCCTCTGCCTATTATATGCAGTGGGACAACGTCCAGACATTGATCTACAACCCCCCGGTCTTCGGCAACACCACCTTCGGCACCAACGGTCCCAACTACGACATCAAGGGCCTGGAGCTGCAGTTCAAGGCCCTGGTCACGACCCAATTCTCCCTCGACGGGTCTGTCTCGTATAATTCTTCACGGGAAACGAATTCCCCGTGCATCGAGTCCAGTAATCCTGGGAACCCGACCCCGATCGGAAGCTGCATCACCCAGGTCTACAACAGTACGCTCCACGAAAACGTGCCCCTGGTGAATCCTCTGGGCTCAGTCGGCGCGACGCCGGCATTCTCCCCCGACGTGCAGTTCAGCATCCGTGGCCGCTACGATTGGGAAATGGGCGACTATAAGGCCTTCGTGATGGCGGGGGTCAATTATACGGGCTCGAGCGAAAGTGAACCCAGCAGCTTCCCCGCCGGACAGATAGGCACCGGCGTCCCGACGACGACGTTCCTGCGCTATACGATGCCGGCCTATACGACTGTCGATGCATCGATCGGGGTTTCCAAGGACGATTGGAACGCCCAGATTTATGGCACCAACCTGACCAACTCGAATGCGAGCACGGCAACCACGTCGGGTCAGTTCATCGTGTCGCAGGTTCCGCTCCGCCCGCGAGTCATCGGTGCGAAGCTTGGCGTGAAGTTCGGCGGTCCGACCCAGTCCGGAACCGAGCAGGCCGCCTATGTCCCGCCGCCAGTACAGCAGGTCCCGCCGGCTGTCGCGCACAGCTATATGGTGTTCTTCGACTTCAACAAATCTGACCTGACTCCGCAAGCGATGTCGATCGTCGATCAAGCGGCGAAGAATGCCGACGCGACCAAGATCACCCAACTGACCATTACCGGCCACACCGACACGGTCGGTTCGGACGCCTACAACATGCGTCTGTCACGGCGCCGGGCTGAGTCGGTCGCCGCCGAGCTGGAGAAGCAGGGCATCCAGTCGTCGGAGATCGAAGTCGTGGCCAAAGGCAAGCGCGACCTGCTGGTGCCGACCGGTGACGGCGTGCGTGAGCCGCAGAACCGGCGCGTGCAGATCGTCTATTCTGGCGGTCCGACCTCCTGATTATCTGCCGCAGTTCGCAATATAGGGCGGCGCTTTTTGCGAAAAGCGCCGCCCTATTGAAACCCTATGATACCCAGGCGGAAGCTGGCATTGGACGCCTCGATCGGTTAAGGGTGTCGTTCCTCACCATCCCCTCCCGTGCAGACAATGAGCGTTGGTGCACGTTATGGACCGGTCTACTTTGACATCGATTGCCGGCACACGACCGACCGGACATTTATCGCCGGTCGAAGCCGAGGTAATGCGTATTCGCGCGCTGCTGAAAGAACACCGCTTCGACGACGCGGTTTCCGCCGCGGCGAGGCTGGCCGAACGCGTGCCGGAAAATCGCGATGTGCTCTACGCTCTTGCACTGGGCCAACGGCAGCAGCACCGTCTGACCGATGCGCTGGCGACGCTTCAAATCCTTGAATCTCACCATCCCAAATTCGCGCGGCTCTATCAGGAGCGGGGCCTCTGCTACGTCGCGATGAAAGATGCGCAGAACGCGATCGCCTCCTTTCATCAGGCGATTGGGATCAACCCTGCTCTGCCCGCATCGTTTGAGATGCTCACCGGCCTCTATCGGCTCACTGGTGACACCGAGAACGCCCAAAGAGCTGCAGCCGAAGCGTCGCAGCTCCGCGCCCTGCCCATGGCGGTGCTGGAGGCGACCGGTCTGTTCGCGGAAGGTGAAATCACCGCCGCTGAAAAGATGATCCGTGCCTTCCTTCTGGAACACGGCGACGACATCGAGGGCATGCGTCTCCTCGCCCGTATCGGCGCAGCTCTCGGTGTGTTCGACGACGCAGAAATCCTGCTCGCAGCGGTCCTGGAACGGGTCCCGGATTATGCCGCCGCGCGCAACGACTATGCCTGCGTGCTGCTTGAGCGCCATAAGCATACGGAGGCGCGTGCGCAGCTGGATATTCTTTTGTCGCGCGAACCGAACAGCCGGATCTACCGCACGCTTTATGCGTCCACGACGGTCGGACTTGGCCGCCAGGACGAAGCCACCGGGCTGTTCAGCGAATTGATCGCCGAGACCCCGCCGGGCACGCGGGAGCTGGCCGAATTGCATCTCTCGGTCGCGCATGCGCTGAAGACCTTGGGGCGCCGCGAGGAGGCGATCGAAGCCTATCGCGAAGCGATCGCGGCGCGGCCGGATTTCGGCGACGCCTATTGGAGCCTCGCCAATCTGAAGACCTTCGGCTTCACCGACGAGGAGATTGCGCAGACGCAAACACTTGAATCGCGTGATGAGACGGCGCCGGTCGATCGCTATCATCTCTGCTTCGCGCTCGGCAAAGCCTTCGAGGATCGCGCCGACTTCGAGACCTCCTGGCGCTATTACGAACGCGGGAATGCGCTCAAGCGGCAGGAAAGCCGATATCGTCCCGACATTATCGAGCGCAACACCGCGAACCAGAAGAGAGTCTGCACACCCGCATTTTTCGCCGAGCGGGTCGGCTGGGGCCTGCCCACGGATGAGCCGATCTTTATCGTCGGATTGCCGCGATCGGGTTCGACACTGATCGAGCAGATCCTGGCGTCGCATTCGCAGATCGAAGGAACACAGGAACTCGCCGATATCCCGCGGATCGTGCTCGACCTGCAGGGACGTGATCCGGATCTCGACAACCCGCGCTATCCCGCCAACCTCTGCGAATTGCCGCCGGACGCCTTCACCGGCCTCGCGGAAAAATACCTCCGCGATACTCAGGTATACCGGATCGGGCGGCCGCGTTTCATCGATAAGATGCCCAACAACTTCCGCCATATCGGGCTTCTTCACCTGATGTTCCCCAACGCGAGGATCATCGATGCTCGGCGTGAGCCGATGGCCTGCTGTCTGGGCAACCTGAAGCAGCTCTTCGCACAGGGGCAGGAATTTACCTACAGCGTCGCCGACATCGCCCGCTATTACCGGACATATCTCGATCTGATGGAGCACTGGGACGCCGTACTTCCCGGCCGCGTCCTGCGGGTCTGGCACGAAGACGTCGTCGCGGACCTTGAAGGCAACGTTCGACGCATCCTCGACTTCTGCGGCCTGCCCTTCGAGCCCGCCTGCCTCGAATTCCACAAGACCAAGCGCAGTGTCCGCACGGCAAGCTCCGAACAGGTCCGTCGGCCGATCTTTCGCGAGGGCCTCGACCAGTGGCGGCACTTCGAACCCTGGCTCGGCCCCCTCAGAACCGCACTCGGCGATGCCATCGAGAGATACCGACTCCCAAATTCTAGTCCTGTCTGAACTATCAGAACGAGCAAGGTGGGATCATATCCGCCACCACATAATTGTGATTGTCAGAAGCGATCAGGCATCAACTTGGTTGACGGTTCAAAGTCGCTAATCCTCCCCGGCACTCGCCAAAAAAGCTAGCCTGACACCCCTATCGCAGGCTCAAGCCCCAAATCGGGGCCAGGCCCTACTGCGCGTAAACGTCTGAGAACTGCGCGGACTCCGGGATTATAATCGAGTCCGCAGTCAGCGCCGTCGAAAGTTCGACTGTGGGCAGGCGAGATTCTTGAATTTCGTCTCATGTCACGCGGGATCGTGACGCAAGCTATTGCAACGTGAGCAAGTGCGACGATGTGACGAGCTCCGCTGAAGGGGAACGATCGGTGCCATCTGTGGGTGAGACGAGCGGCAGTCGCAGAGCACTGATGAAACACGCAACGCGAAATTTCTAGAACCGATATTCGGCATTGCCATTGATTCAAATCAGGGCGGCCAAGTCGAAGGTCCTCTATGCACTGCCTCGCTGGCACAAGACCTGGCCAAAAGGATGGCGTGGCATGACTGCTCTCGATAGAAACGGGGTCGCGGTGCCCCTTCCGGCTGTCAAGAAGCGAAGCCGCAAAGCGCTTGAGCGACAGGATAAGACGAAAGCACATCCGGCTCAGCCCCCCTTGCCGCTATCGCTTGAGGAACTTTACCGCACGCTGATCGCCATCCGCAAAGCGGTCATCGAG
>PLTD01000054.1 GCA_003165335.1 Rhodospirillales bacterium
AAATCCCAGCGGCAACCACCCTATGAGCCCTCTCGCTTACCTCCCCGGCCTCAACGCCGGGGTTTCTCGCGAGGAACCTGATGATTTTGGCTGACGCGGCCACCGAAATCGCGATAGGCTGCGGGTCCATGGGGGCCTGAATTGCGGGCATCGGGCGGTCAGGAGAGCTAACGATGGGCTGCTGGTGGAATCTGACCGTCGAATGGCCGGCGATGCTGGGCGACTGGCTTTGGAAATTCCTGGTCCAAATGCCGCTGGCGACGCTGAAGGAACTGACCTTACGGCGCATTCTCACCGTGCTGGCTCTCTCCATTCTGGTCGCCATATTTGCGCAGGCCGCGATCCCCGGCGATATCGCACTCATGCTCGCCGGCGACACGATGGCCTATTACGAGGCAGCGGCGATAATTTGGCTGCTCGCTACGCGGGGTCACGCGCGGGAGATTGCGTGGATGATGATGAATTTGGCGCGGGTGGCAGTCCGATTTGTGGTGGGCGAAGTCACGCGTTGCACGGTATGGCGCGGGCAATCGCGCGGGCGTGCGCCGGGTCATATGCGCCGGGTCAGGCGACTTGGCCGGTCTGGGAATGCAAAGGAGGAACCGGGTGCGCTCAATCTGGCCGGGTTGCATCGAATGCCGCGCCGCGCAGGGCGTTACTTCGGCGCTTCAGCCTCAGGCGTATGGGCCTTCAGCCCGCGCCTCAGCAATTCGGCCCATGCCTCCTCGGCAGTGTTGACGAAGCTGAACAGCGCAAGGTCGGCTTGGTCGATAACACCTTCGTCGACCAGCGCATCGAAATTGATGATGCGCCGCCAATAGGCCTCGTCGAACAGGACGATCGGCACCGAAGGAGCCTTGCGCGTTTGTTCCAGCGTCAGGACCTCGAACAACTCGTCCAGCGTACCGAAGCCGCCCGGAAACGCCACCAATGCATTGGCCCGCATGACGAAATGCATCTTGCGCATCGCGAAGTAATGGAACTGAAAGGTCAGGTCCGGCGTCGAATAGGCATTGGGCTGCTGCTCTGCAGGTAGGCTGATATTGAGACCTATGCTGGGCGCGCCGGCGTCGGTGGCGCCCCGATTTGCCGCTTCCATAATGCCCGGTCCCCCGCCGGTAACGATGACATTGTCTCTGATGCCGCCCTCAGGGCATAGCGCGCCGCCGCGTTCCGATACGATTCGGCCAAAGTCCCGGGCCTCACGATAATGCAGTGACTGCACGTGTCGCTTTCGCGCGCGCGCAGCCGCCTCGGGAGTGCGTGCGGCGCGCAGTTCGGCTTCGGCCTGCTCAGGTGAGGGAATGCGGGCGCTGCCGAACACGATGATCGTCGAGCGTACGCCCCAGTCGCGGAGCGATAACTCGGCCTTTTCATATTCAAGCATGAAGCGCGCCCCGCGCATCTCGTTGCGGAGCAGGAATTCTGTGTCCTCGATCGGCAGAAGAAAGGCGCGGTCGCGCAGCTGGTTTCCGTTATCGGGCATGGTAGGCGCTGGGGCTCAGTTGGCTGCCGCCACAGCCTTGCGGATTTCCTTATGCATGATCTGCAGCGCCCATTCGTTGCGTCCGAACAGAACTTTGGAAAGGCCCCCGGCTTTCAGCGCGGCATGGGCCGTGGTGACGCCATATGGAAAATCCTGCTTCTGCACAACCGTGTGGGCGCTCTCCCATACCCGCTCGTACATGGCCGCGTTGCCCGGGTCCGATAAGTCCGTCCTGCTGTAGGACGCGTGGCGTACGACGGACTTGTCTACGGTAACTGGGACGATTTGGTAGAATTCCAGAACTTGCGGCGTGTTGATCATTACCGTGCCCGGGAAAAGCACATATTTGACGTGGATGTAGTTTTCGGGGACCCAATCTTCGACGGGCTGCTTGGCCAGTTCGGTCACGATTGTCTTCAGTGAGGTTGCAGTGCGCAGATGGCGTCCCAGCATATCAACTGTGTTGACGTTGCCGTTGTAATACTGGGCCAGATTGTCCCGATGGGCATAGTTGAAGTGATAGGATTCTAGAAAGGTCTCCAGAACCAGCTTCCAGTTGCCATCCAATGGTATCGGGGCGACTTTGCCACCTTGCAGTTTGTCGAAGCCCCAGTGCGGCAACTCTGCATCAAGCTTCGGTCCGATGAACTCGTCCCAGTCGATCCTGAGTCCTGCCTTGGGAGCGACAAAAATGATGCCGTGCCGTTCGGTTGCATCCAGCGGCACCAGGCCCAGATCGGACTTCTCAGGGTCTCCGAAGCTGGAGTTGCAGCTGATGCCCTTTAGCGTGCCGTCGAGGTCGTACGACCAAGCGTGATAGGGGCAGGTGAAGCCCGCGCCTGCCGATCCGCGATCGTCATAGACCAGAGCGGCGCCGCGATGCCGGCAGGCGTTTACATAGGCCTTGATTTCGCCTGCTTTATTTCTGGTAACCAGGGTGGGTGTGCCGAAATCGTCTATTCTCAGATAATCGCCAGGCTTGGGGATGTCGTGCGACAGGCCGGCGACGAAAGGCGTACGGTCGAAGATTGCGCGCTTTTCTGCAGCGAAGATCGCCGGGTCGGTATATTGCGCGGCATCGACCTCGAGATAGGTGTCAGTTTCTTCCGGGTGGCCCTCAGGCGCCATCGCGATCAGGCGCCGGGCGAGATCTACCATCGTCTCGTGATTGGCGTCCTTAATGCCCTTGCCGTCCAGCCTGGATGTCATCGTCGTCATAATCTCGACGACTTCGCTGTCGCTCATCTTAAGCTTGAACATCGCGCCCTCCCGTAAGTTTTGCCGCCGCAGATTAGGGCCCGAGCTTTGGCGGGGCAAGCAGTCAGGCTAACAAGCGCGCGGCGATCACGGTTGCCGCCACGACCGACCAGGGCGGGGCTCGCCAGACTTGAAGGGCGGCAAGTCCCAGTAGCGCCAGGATGAAATCGGACGGCGCACGGATGGCGCTGGTCCAGATGGGCGTATATAGCGCGGCGAGCAGGATGCCGACTACCGCTGCATTGACCCCGGCCAGGGCGGCCGATGCGTTCGCGTTCTGCCTGATTGCCGACCAATAGGGAAAGGCCGCAATCACCATCAGGAATGACGGTAGGAAAATGGCAAACAGCGCTATCAGGCCGCCTCCCCAGCCGTTGGGCGCGATATTCGTCACGGCTCCCAAATAGGCTGCGAACGTGAATAAGGGGCCGGGAATCGCCTGTGCAGCGCTGTACCCGGCCAGAAACAGTGGCTGCGTCACCCAGCCCTGCGGCACAATCTCGGTTTCCAGCATCGGCAATACCACATGCCCACCGCCAAAAACCAAAGCGCCGACGCGGTAGAATTTGTCGATCAGCGCAACGGTGTGCAGTCCGGTCAGTCGAGCGGCCAACGGAAGGCCAACGAGCAAAGCAAAAAATACAATTCCAGCGATCCAGGATAGCCAACGCGGCCAGGATACGGAAATCGTCCTGGCTGTAACCGCAGTGTCTGAGCGCGGCAGAAGCCACCAACCCAGTAACGCAGCCAAGGCCAAGACGGTCAGAGTGACTATCGGGCCGTGCAAAGCCAGGACGGCAACAGCGGAAGCCCCAGCAAATGCTATGCGCGCGCGATCGGGCGTGAAACTGCGAGCCATCCCCCAAACAGCTTGGGCCACGACCGCGACCGCTACGATCAACAGCCCATGCAACCATTTCGCCTCGGCCATTGGGTCCAGACGATCGGCCGCATAGCCGAAGCCGATCATCAAAATCGCCGACGGCAGTGTAAAGCCGATCCAGGCTGCCGCTGCGCCCACCAAGCCACCGCGCATGAGCCCGATTGCAATGCCTGCCTGACTCGAAGCCGGTCCAGGGAGGAACTGACAGAGGGCGACGACATCCCCGAAATCCTGCTCGCTGAGCCATCGGCGGCGGGTCACGAAAGCAGCGCGGAAATATCCAAGATGCGCAACTGGCCCTCCGAAACTGGTCAAACCAAGACGAAGGAAGACCAAGAAAATCGCATATGGTGACGATCGGGATCTCGGATCCTCATCGGACACTGGCATTCGTCTTTCGAGTAAAGTTCCGAAGCTTACTAAGGGTCAATTTTGTCGGTCTCATCAGCAGTGGTCCATGTCAGCGGATGCGAACCGAGAGTTGTTATTTCCGCAAAATCCCCGACGTTCAATGTCGCCTCCTTAGGAAAGCAGAGCACATTGAAAGACGCGATCGTCGAATAAATATTCTCTTCGTCGCCGAAGAAATTATTGGGATTGTACAGGCTGGGCGTGTGCCAGAATGTGCGGTAGTTCATCGACCACAAGAGACTTAGCAGTTCGTCGCTTTTTTTCGGCCGGTCGTTTTCCGCATAAATGACCGGCCTGCTGGTCGCGATCAACTGGGCCGCGCCGCGAAGGACTTGCGCCTCCATGCCCTCGACATCGATCTTGATCATTTGGACCGACCTGTGTCCCATGATGTCGTCCAACCGAACGACGGGAACGTGTTCGCCGGCTTCTTGCTCAGACAGGGAAAGCCCGCCGAAATTCTGAAACTCGCTCGCGAAATAATCCACTTGTGGCACGCCCAGCCTTCCAGGTTCTTTGCCGCAAGCCGCCCAATGGCACTCGACATTGCTCAATGCGTTCAGGGCGATGTTCGCAGCCAGATATTGGTGGATGATCCGTTGAGGTTCGATCGCGATAACGCGTCCCTTGGGTCCCACCGCCTTAGCCAGTGAAACAGTGTGCGACCCGATGTTGGCTCCGACCTCGACCACGGTCGTGCCGGGCTTGATGAGTTGAGATAGGACATCCCATTCAAACTCGCCGTATTCGCCATATCTGACCAGCGCCAAGCCGACAAATGTATCGTATCTATTTGCCAGGAAATTGCCATGCCGTCCCCTGACGAGGCAGTTGACATCGCCGAGCTCTATGACCCGGTCTTGGGCGGTCTCGCTCACCTTTCGCCTTCCGGCCATAGGTGCGGCTGCATTCTCAATCAACTCGCATAAGGACTTTGCGAAGCGTCTCTATGATCTGGTCAATTTGAGATTTCTCGACGATCAAAGGTGGTGACAGGCAGATAATATCTCCGGATTGTCGAGTCAGCACGCCTTCAGCATAGCAGCCGGTAAAGACGTCGTAGGTTCGCTTTCCAGGCGCTCCCGGACGCGGTTCGATTTCAACTGCGCCAACCAGGCCGACATTGCGCAGGTCGATAACATGGCGCGTGCCTTTTAGGCTGTGCACCGCATCTTCCCAATAGGGTGAAAGGTCATGTGCGCGCTGAAACAAGCCCTCGTCGCGATAAACGTCGAGCGTCGCCAATGAGGCTGCGACCGCCAGCGGATGACTGGAATAGGTATAGCCATGAGCCAACTCGATGCCGCCTTCGGGCGTCGCGCCGATCAGAGTGTCGAATATCTTGTTATTGGTGAATACGGCACTCATCGGCACGGTCCCGCTGGTGATGCCTTTGGCGACGGTCATCATGTCGGGCTCGACGCCGAAGTAATCGGCTGCAAACGGCGTGCCGAGGCGGCCGAACCCGGTGATCACCTCATCGAAGATCAGCAATATTCCGTATTTGTCGCAAATCGTGCGCAACCGTTCGAGATAACCCTTAGGCGGGATCAGAACGCCGGTCGAACCTGCCATCGGTTCGACAATAACCGCGGCGATCGTCGAAGCATCGTGCAGCCCGACAAGACGTTCCAGCGCGTCGGCCAATTCGGCGCCCTGTTCCGGCTGACCGCGGCTATAGGCTTGGCGCTTGGGGTCATAAGTGTGAGGCAGGTGATCTACGCCGGCGAACAGCGCGCCGAATTGCTTGCGGTTGGCGACCATGCCGCCGACTGCGATACCGCCGAAGCCGACGCCGTGATAGGCGCGTTCACGTCCGATCAGCCGCACACGGCCTGCGTCGCCGCGGGCGCGGTGATAGGCGAGTGCGATCTTGAGAGCGGTATCGACCGCTTCGGACCCGGAATTGGCGAAGAATACGTGGTCGAGTTCGCCTGGCGTCATCGTCACAAGGCGTGAGGACAGTTCGAAAGCCTTGGGATGAGCCATCTGGAAGGGCGGGGCGTAATCCAACTCGCCGGCCTGTGTGCGGATCGCCTCCACGATTTTGGGATGGCAATGGCCTGCATTGATGCACCACAGGCCGGCACTGCCGTCTAAAATCTGACGCCCGTCGTGGCTCGTGTAGTACATGCCCTTGGCCGAAACCAGTAGACGAGGCGCGTTTTTGAATTGCCTGTTGGCGGTGAACGGCATCCAAAACGCGTCGAGATTGTTCGAAATATCCGAAATCGTCATGCCCTGCCTCATGGTTCGAATGATTTGCCTGCAAAAACTTTCAGTTTAGTACTTCGGCCCGGCAAAGCTTATCGGCCAATTATATTGCAATGCAGCAAAAGCATAACTGCGTTGCGGTAAGATATTGAAAATTATGACCCAACGCTCTGTCTTTACAAGTAGAATTGCCTATATTCGCGATCATGAACAGGGTGCTTCTCGCTTTGGGAAATTACTCAAAGAGGAGATTACTAATGAAGATCAACTGGGAAATTTTGGAAGGCGTCGCAAATATCGCCGCCGCTGCTTTGGCCCCCTTGGCCACTCTTGCCTGGATCATCGGGCGCATTTAAGTCCTCGCTCCAGTCCAATAAACGGATACCAAAGCGCCCTCCACCCAAGTGGGGGGCGTTTGGTGACCGAAATATTGCCGATCAATAATCTTTCGCGACAAGCCGCTCTGCAATCTGAACTGCGTTCAGAGCCGCGCCCTTGCGGACATTGTCGGATACGACCCACAGATTGAGGCCGTTCTCGACCGTTTGATCTTCGCGGATGCGGCTCACGAACACCGAATCTTCGCCGACGCATTCTGCCGGGGTCACATAACCCTCGTCGGCGCGGTGATCGACGACGCTGACGCCGGGTGCGTCGCGCAGCACGTTGCGAGCCTGGTCGGCGGTGATCGGGCGCTCGAACTCGACATTCACCGCTTCGGCATGGCCGATGAATACCGGTACACGTACGCAGGTCGCCGAAACCTTGATGGCTGGGTCGAGGATCTTTTTCGTCTCGACCATCATCTTCCACTCTTCCTTCGTCATTCCGTCGTCCATGAAGACATCGATATGCGGGATCACGTTGAAGGCGATCTGCTTGGTGAATTGCTCTCGGGTCATGGGATCGTTGACATAGATGCCGCGAGTTTGAACGAACAATTCGTCCATCGCTTCCTTTCCCGCACCCGATACGGATTGATAAGTCGAGACCACGATACGCGTGATCTTGGCCAGATCGTGGAGCGGCTTCAGCGCGACCAGCATCTGGATGGTCGAGCAATTCGGGTTGGCGATGATGTTTTTCTTCGTATAGCCGGCGATCGCATGCGCATTCACCTCTGGAATGACCAGCGGCACGTCCGGATCCATCCGGAAATGCGAAGTGTTGTCGATGATGATCGCACCGGCCCGTGTCGCGCGAGGCGCAAAATCTGCCGATATCTTGGCGCCGGCCGATGACAGGACGAAATCAGTACCCTTGAAGTCGAACGTGTCGAGATTCTGCACCGTTACGATATCGTCCTCGCCGAACGAGACCTCCGTACCGGTGGAACGGCCCGAGGCCAGACCGACAATCTCATCGATCGGGAAGGCGCGTTCCGCTAGGATGCTCAGCAATTCGCGTCCGACATTTCCGGTGGCGCCAACCACCGCGACTTTATAACCCATGATTTCATCACCTGAGGGGAGCAGTGCGCGCCGCGCGCACTGCAACATTGCCCGTTGCGCTCTAACCTAACCGCCGATATTTTTCAAACCCTCCTGTGTCATGGCCGCCCTGCGCGGCCGTGGCCGCCGGCCATGCCGAGCCGGTTTGGAGAAATGAATTACTTTTCGACGAATTTTCTAAATA
>PLTD01000043.1 GCA_003165335.1 Rhodospirillales bacterium
ATATTACGAGGCGATCCGCAGCCATGGCAAAGCGCGCATTCTGTATTACGGCCATGACATTCACTGGAAGCGCATGGAGCGGGAGTTCGCCATCGCCGCCGCCGCGGACCCAGATGCGCTGGAAAAAATCGACACCATGCGTAGCCTGGAGAGGGAGAACTGGTACAAGGCTGACGTCGTGTTCTACCCGAGCGTCGAGGAACGCGACCTGGTGCGCAGCCTGGTGTGGGNNCCCCGGGAGCTTGACCTGGCGCGACAAAACCTGGCGCGCTTCGAGCACCGCAGCGCCGATGATCTGCTTTTCGTCGGTGGCTCCCATCCGCCGAATGTCGACGCGCTGGTCTGGTTCTCAGGCGAGGTGATGCCGCATATCCTCGCCGGCAACCCGCGGGCACGGCTCAATATCGTCGGCGCGACCATGACCGCTGTGGTCGAGCGCCTTGATTCTGATGCGATTCGTGTGCTCGGCCGGGTCAGCGACGACGAGCTCTCAGCGCTTTATGCCGCGATGGGCGTCGCCGTCGTGCCGCTGCGCTACGGCGCCGGCGTCAAAGGCAAAACCATCGAAGCCTTCGTCAATGCCATCCCCCTGGTGACGACCCCGGTCGGGCTGCAAGGCATCGCCAGCGACAAGCCGTTGGCCTTCGTCGCCGACGATGCGCAGCACTTCGCCAATTCTGTGCTGCGGGCGCAGCTCGACAAGGCGACGGCCCGGACGCAGGTGGAGGCGGCGGTGCGCTATATGGAACAGTGCTATTCGGTCCAGGCAATGCGCGACGCTTTTGCGCCGTTCGTCCACGAGCTAATCTCGGCTCGGGACGACGCGGCGGCAGCGGCGGCTGGCCCCCAAGGCGCATGAGGGCATGATGAAGGTCGGTTGCCCAGTCTGTGGCGCAAGCGCGGTCCGACCCTATCGCGTGGTCGAGGGCTACCAGTATTACGAGTGCGAGGTCTGCGACAGCCTGTTCATCGATCCGAACGTGATCGCCGAGATGGACGCCGGCCGTCCCATTCGTGCATATGATCAGGCCTATTGGGCTGCCGAATCCAAGGAGTCGCGCGAGCGCTCGTTCGGCCCGGCGCTCAGCCGCGTCGCCGAGACGCTGCTCTATGCGCGGCTGCCGGTGCGCCGGTTCCTCGACATCGGCACCGGGCCGGGCTTTTTGCTCGACGCGCTGTCCACCTATCTGCCGGTGTCGCGTGATATGTTCTGGGGAATCGAGCAGTTCCCGCCCGAGCAGCACACCAAGCATCCCAATTATACCATCGGTGCCTTGTCCGACCTGCCGGGCACCTTTCAGGCCGGCGTCTGCATCGAGGTAATCGAGCACCTGACCCCGGCCATGCTGCGCGGCCTGACCGCCGCGCTGGCGCCCAAATCGGAGCCAAATTCGATCTATCTGTTCAACACCGGGCTGTCGTCGTTCGTGAAGAAGGAAAATCTACATTACCTCGATCCGGTACGGCGCGGCCACATTGTCTCCTGGGGCCTCGCCGGTCTCGCCCGCTTGTTCGAGGAACAGGACTTCCGCGTCACGCCGCTGCCCGGCAAGTCGTGGGCCTTTGTCGCCGAATATCGGCCGACCCCGAGCGACATCCCTTTTGACCAGCGCATCTGGCACCCAGTCGAAGCCAACAAGAAAATCCTACATGACCCTGTAATGGGCAGTCACATGTTTGTCGTGGGCATCGATACTGCGCGGGCCTATCGGTGAGCAGAGGCACATCATGTGTCCCCGATGTGACCTTGATCGGCAATGATTTTCTCGCCAATACGGAGAGCAGACTTCAAATGCTGCGCTCGCCTACGAGCGTGGTAGGCTCATTCAATTCCATCGGGAAAAAATGGAAGCACTCTCTCTAGATCACGTCAAAGCTGTTGCCGTCCAACTGGACGCCGATTTAAGGCGTATCCGGAAGACAACTGCTCTCCCGGGNNGTGGCTTATTTGACTCCCTCAAAAATCAGCACGTTGCGGATATAGGGGGGGCGGACGGTGATTTGGCCTTCTTCTACGAGCGTCTTGGCGCCAGCGTTGATCTTATTGATTACCCGCCGACGAACTACAATGCCTTGGTGGGAGCCAAAACGATAAAAAACGCGTTGCAGTCGAATGTGACGATCATTGACCAGGACCTCGATGCGAATCCCCGGTTGCCGCGAACGTATGGCTTTGCAAATTTCCTGGGCATTTTGTACCACCTCAAAGACCCGTACAGGGTCATGGAGTCATTATCGTCCCAAGTCCTACGGTTGGCTGTTTCTACTCGAATCAGCGACTACACGGCGGCAATCGGACACCCTGATCGTACATTCATAGCGCGGAGTCCTATCGCATACCTTCTGCACCCGACCGAATCCAATAATGACCCAACTAATTATTGGGTATTCTCCGAAGCCGGATTGCGAAGGCTGTTGGAACGGACCGGATGGCGCATCCTCGATTTTCGGGTGTTTGGAGATCGCGAACGTTCCGACCCGTATTCGCCCGAAGCGGANNAAAAACCGCGGACAAAGGACCATGATCGCCCCGTACCACAGGGATGAACTTCCGGATGACGTCGACCATTCGACATTCGGTCGAGAAATTCCTCAAATTACACTGACTACCGAGGATTGCCCCGTCGATAGAATCAGACGCGAGAGCGAAACTTTTGCTTTCGTCCCATCGACCGTCATCCCCTCGAATACACCTGGTGCCCAAATCTACGGACAGTGCGATGCAAAACTGAGCCACGCTCTAAGCGGGCCTGTTTCTACCACGCTGTTTTTGCCCGATCATGCTGCGTTGATCGAATTTGATGGACGGCAAAACCTGCTGCACGAGAGTATCTGGCACACCCATTTATTTTATTCGGAACATTTTCGGAATGACCGTTCTACCAAATGGAACTGGAGAACCGTTTACGACGGCAAGCCCGATGTATCCATTCCGCAATTGGTGATGAACTGCTATCATCGCTTTTCGTATCAGTATTTTCATTGGTTTGTCGAGGTAATGCCTCGTGTTTGGCTAGCATCGCGGAGCGGCTTCAAGCCGCGTGACGCTCTTTGGTTCCTTGGGCCTCTGACTCAGCCGTTCCAGCGGCCATCGCTCGAGCTTTTTGGGATCTATCCAAGCGATATCTGCGATGTGCCCGATACCGCGATAGTTGCTTTTCAGCGAGCGACGAACGCAGCTTTCGCGTTCGATGAGCCGCTAGGAACGCTTCGACCCTCGTTCACAAGCGGAAAATATCATGTCGGATGGTCAAAGGATTATCTGAATGAGATTAGGGACAGGGCTTATTTCGCTTTGAAAGTGCCACGGATATCAGGAGACAAGAAAATTTTTATCGATCGCCGCAAGGCGACGCATCGCAAAATTGTCAATCAGGAGGCGGTAATAAACGAGGTGCAAAAAGCCGGCTTTGAGATAATCGATCCAGGCGTGATGGATTTTGCTGATCAGATCAGGTGCTTTTCCCAGGCGCGCATTATTCTTGCGCCGCATGGGGCTGGACTTACCAACGTAATATGGGCGCCACCTGGCGCAATTGTCGCGGAGTTCATGCCGATCGGATTAAATGATGTGGGATACCGGTTTCTGGCGCCACTGTGTGGCCACAAGCATATGGTATTGTTTTGCAAAGTGTTTTCACACGAGCTTGGTATTCCCTACGCTGATATCGAAGTCGATCTACACGATGTCAGACGTCTGATGAAAATACTGGTGAAATAGTGTCGAAAATCGACGAATGGCTATAGCTTTCTATAGAGAGTCGTCACCATGCAATGA
>PLTD01000212.1 GCA_003165335.1 Rhodospirillales bacterium
GAAGATGTTAAAACGCTTCCCCTTAAGTTCGACCGTTATGGCGTCAACACGACCTTGATCGCGCCAGCAGCACGGTTGCGAGCTATGTCGAAGGCGTCGACAGCCGCATCGAGCGGCAGGCGATGGGTAATCAGGCTCGCCGCAATCGCCGGATTGCGGACCATGATCGCAGCGGCGATATCGAAATCGCGAACCGCCCCGTTGCGGGCGTAGCTCGAAGAACCGGAGATTCGAAGTTCCTTGGCAGCGACCTCAAAGGCCGGAAGATTTAGCCCCTCCCAATAGGTCGCAAGCATGATCACGGATGCGCCGACCTTGCTGAGACGGACAGCATCAGCCATCGAGGATGAAGTCCCGGCGCATTCGAAGACGACGTCATATTCGCCGAGGGGGTCGAGATCGGCCCCCAGTCGCTCACCGGCAGCACGCTGTGCATCGTGACGGGCAACAAGTGCAACGTCGGAGGTAATTTCACGCGCCACGGCGACGGCGCAGAGACCGATCGTGCCGCCACCAACAACCGCCACCCGATGAGACGGTCGAACACCTGCCATCGCCACACCGTGGACCGCCACCGCCAAAGGCTCCGCCAAGCAGGCGTCGCCGACGGGTAATCCCGACGGCAGCGGCACAAGGCACCGAGCCGGTACGATCATCTCGTCTGCCATGCCGCCGTCACGACCGACACCGAAAGTCGTTTGAGCAGCGCCAAGGACGCAGTGATTATAGGCCCCTGACAAGCAAGCGGGACACGCGCCGCAAATCGCCAACGGCTCGATGGCCACCGCCGTGCCGTTCTCCGTCACGCCTGAGATTTCGTGGCCCAGCGTCGCCGGAAGGGGAAACCCGGACGAAATTAGATGAAGGTCAGAGCCGCAAATGCCCGCCGAGGTAATCTTGACTCGGACGCCCTCCCCCTGCGGCCGATCCACATCCACCAAATGCAGGTGCCCCTGCTCGCATCGCACCGCTCTCATATTTCCCCTAACCTCGTAATCCGTCCGAACGGACGCGAGAACATATCGTTCGATCTATCTAGCGTATCGCCGCCAAACCGGAAGGGCCAATTAATGACCGGTAGGCTTATCATTCAACGGGGGGCTGGTGCGGCGGGCGCCGGCTGTTCCGCCACAGGCTCGGGTTGACTGGGGCCCAGGAAGAACAGATTGCGCAGAAAGCCCAGGGCAAACACCGACAGGGGATTGACCGACACCTGCGGGTCGTTCGGGCTTCCCGCCACCGAATAGGTCCAACCTAGAAGGCCGCCGCGGTTGCCGCCGGTCAGCATTCCGCCGATAAACGGAATCGCAGCAACGACCCGGTTCAGCGTATCTGCAGGCACGACAGTACCTTTAAGCGCGATGCGATCACGGTCGAGATCGACGTCACCCTCGAAGCTGATGCCGAGTGCACCGGCTGAGCGACCGTCGCGGAAGCTGATTTTGCCGTCGGCGTAATCCACCTGCGAACTGAGTCGATCGACTCCCAGTCCCTGCCCAGACAACAGATCGAATAGACCTGTCGGCGAAATCGCATTGACTAGTCGGGCAATGATCGGAGCGTTGGTCAATCTAAAGTCCCGCATGTCCAGCGTACCGCTCGTCTGCCACGGCGTTTTACTGGTATCGGTCGTACCATCGAGGGTCAGCTTGCCGCCGCGTACGCCGCGCGTCAGCCCCATTCCCGTCAGTGCAGCTCCCGCATCGTCGGCGGCCAGATGAAGAGCGATATCCCCCCCCGTCGGAACATAGGTGAGGGTCAATGGCCCACCCGCCACTGCCTTTATATCTGCCCGATCGAGGCGACCGCCGGACAGACTCGCAGTCCCCGAAACCTGATCCAGCTTCGTCTCGGCGCCGGTCATGACGCGATCAAGCGCAACAGCCAGGTCGATCCTCGGCATATGGGTCGGCGGGTCACCCGACCCTTTGCTGTTCATCACCGGTCCGGCATCGAATGCGGCGCCCTTGAGCGTAACCGCATAGCTACGCGGATTGCCTGGCTTGGCATCGGCGGTAAGCATGAAGTCGTTGCGCCGATCGGTTATACGGGTCACGACGGCGTGCTGAAATGTGCCATCCGCCGCAAAGTCGGCTGTGCCCGAGGCGTTCAGACTATTTGCGGTGATTTTGAATCGCGGCACATGAAGAAGCGTGCCGCCGTTGAAAACAAGAGATAGGTCGGCTGCTCCTGTTTCGCCTGCCGGCTTATGGAGACCGAATTTTTCGATCGCTAAATCGGCGGCGGTAATATCAGCCGTGGCGTCGAGCGTCGTGGTCCTGGCCCTGTCGATCGTGACATTGCCTTTGATCGCAATCTTACCGGTCAAAGCCACCGGATCGGGCGGCGACAGGGCAAGCGCCACGCGATCGGCCTCGGTGGAATCGGCATGGAACGATATGCGACTGTGTACCTTGTCGCTCGCGACAAAGGACTCGCGCCAATTGAAACCAACTGGCACACCGGAGAGGCGCGCATCGCCGTCCAGCGACATTCCATCCTTGTCGAGCGCGATACTGATCGCACCTTCGCTGACATCGCGTGGTCCGACAACTCCGCTCGCGGCGACGCCGCTCAGCGTTCCTTTCACGCCAAACGCGATTTGCCGGAACAGCAGCGAACTAACGAGCGGAAAGGCAAAATTGGACCGCAGGTTCAAGTTGCCGCCGACGCCATCGGGTGACAGGCCGAGATCATGCGCATAACCCAACGGGGGCATGTCGAGGATAGTCAGCATCGATTTCAAAGAACCTTGAAGCGAAAGGCCGATTTCGATCGCCGATTCATCCTTATCCAGGCCGGTAATCGCCAAGACCCCTTTCGATACGGCTAGATCGCCCAAGGTTCCGCTGTCGATAGAAAGATCCATCCGCGCAGCGTCGAATGTCGCGTGGCCGATTATGGCCCGGATCGGCGGCAGGGCCGGAAAATAATGGACATCAAGACCGGCATAGTCGAAAGCACCTTCGACCGTCGTCGACTGGATCGAGTTGGGATCGTTCACTTGGCCTGAGGCGACGACATGGACATTTCCCGATTTAATCACCCCGTCGGGGATATGCGCGGTGACCCAGTCGCGTCCGCCGACGGCCATCCTATGCGGCCAGATCGCGTCGAACCGCGGCAAAGGAATATCGCCGATGTCGGCTCGCGCATCGATTGTCACTGCTGGGCCGGTGAAATCGGCGGTGCCTGTCGCTGTCAGATGGGCATCACCAAGATTGATCGCCATACTTTCGACTACGAGTCGCTGGGGCGCGTTGGCGAAATGCAGTTTAAGCGCAATCGACTCGATCTCGAGCGGCGTGGGGTAATAAGCCGGTAAGACCAGTTGCCCCTTCTCGCCGACAAGGTTCGCATCGCCGCTTTCAAGGTCGCCGGACCGGTCCATGACCGCATGCACATGGCCGCTGACCGGAAGGGCAAGCGCCGCCATCGGCGACAGGACCTGCGCGAAGGGAGCCGCAGTCGCCGCATCGAAATCGGTAACGTCCAATGAAAGATAGGTTTTCGCTTGTGCCAAAACATAGCTCGCCCGCCCGCTCAGGCGTGCCGTATGGTGGGGTAACTCCAGTACGACATCGATATGCGCGGTGGTTTCGGCTGTAGTGCGGCCCAGATCGATATCGACGTCGGGGGCTATCCAGACCAATCCCAGCTTGTGGTCCTCAACCCGGACACGACCGTTTTCCAAGTGTACCCGCCGCAAACGACCAAAAGCACTGCTGTCGTTGGGCTGTTCGACAAACCGCTTAAGCATGGCGCCAAAATCAGTGTTCTCGCCGGTTGAATCAGAGGCACCGAGACGAAGCGAAAAATGATCGTCGGGGTCGCGAACGATCGTGATTTCCGGCTGTCGAATATCGATAGCGACGACGCTTATCCGACCGAACAGTAGCTCCCGGGCCGAGAGGTCCAGAGTACCGTCTTTTAGCGCACCGACCGTAGCGCCGCCTTGGCCGGTGAAGCTGACGCCGTGGAAATGAAGTCCCACGACAGGGCGGAAGCGATGCCATTCGATTCTGGCCTCGGTCAACTGGACGTCAAAGCCGAGTTGCGCTTCGTTTATCGCCTGCACGACATATGGGCGAATGAACCGCGCCTCCAGTGGCGCCGTGGACAGGCGCCAAACCGCTAGGGCGGCAAGCACCAAGACGCCGCCGACGGCGACACCGACGATCTCGAGTAAAATTCGCGCCGTCCGATGTATCATAGGCCGGTGTATCATAGCTTTTTCCGGCCGGCGCACGCGTTCTCAACCTCGATAATGGTCATGATCCCGATTCTCTCCGATATCCTACCACATACGAACGACGGCCAGTCTGTCAGGCGCGGAGAGGAACATTGGCGAGAACATGCCAATGCTACCGGTGACAGGGCAATCATAGAATTCGCGTCTGATTCGCTCACGGATGCGGCAATAGGCCCTCTGCTGCGCGCGGTTTTTGCCAACAGCCCGTTCCTCACCCAAGAGTTGACCGGCAACATCGCTCTCGTACGCAACATCGCGGAAAAAGGGCCGGATGTCGTTTTCAGCCGCCTAATCGCCCATGTCGCAGCGCTTCCGGTGACTGAAATGTCGACCCAGGAAGTTATGAAGGCGCTTCGGCGTGCGAAGCGACAGTCGGCATTGCTGGTCGGGCTCGCAGATATTGCTGGAATCTGGCCGCTTGAAGCGGTTACCGGAGCGTTATCCCAAACCGCTGAGGTTGCCCTTGACCGGGCGGCAGCGCATCTTCTGGCAACTTCGGGCTTTGAAAAGCTGCCGCCAGACGGCTCAGGCCTAGTCATTCTAGGCATGGGAAAGCTCGGCGCGCATGAACTGAACTACTCCAGCGATATCGACCTTGTGGTCTTTTATGACGAGGCGCGGATCGGCTTCCCCGACAAGGGTGAAATCGGCCAGGTCTTCGTCCGTCTGGTTCGCGCCCTGGTCAGGGTGATGGAAGAACGTACGGGCGACGGCTATGTGTTCCGCACTGATCTGCGCCTTAGACCAGATCCCGCGGCGACACCACTTGCCGTCTCTCTCGGGGCCGCCGAGGTGTACTACGGCAGTCTCGGCCAAAACTGGGAGCGGGCGGCGATGATCAAGGCACGCCAGCTCGTCGGAGATCCTGTCGCGGGCGAGGCACTATTTGCATTTCTTCAGCCCTGGATATGGCGCCGCAATCTCGATTTCGCGGCGATCGAAGACATTCATTCGATCAAACGTCAGATCAATCAGCATAAGCTGAAACCCGAAAATGCTGGTTTATTGGGCCATAATATCAAGCTGGGTCGAGGCGGCATTCGCGAGATCGAATTCTTTGCGCAGACCCAGCAGCTTATCTTCGGTGGGCGAGATGCGACGTTGCGCGCGCCCGGCACGTGCGACGCTCTGCGCGCCCTGGCCGCAGCGGGACGTATCGGCGAGGACGCTGCCGACGAAATGACCGATGCCTATCGTTTCCTACGAAAGCTCGAGCATAGGCTGCAAATGGTGGACGACCGGCAGACCCATATTTTGCCTACGAGCGATGAAGGTATGACGCAAATCGCAGGATTTATGGGCTTCGCGGATCGGGAAGTTTTCCTCTGCGCTCTGAATAACCAATTGGCGCGCGTCCACGATCGCTTTCTCGACCTCTTCGGTAAATCCCCTTCGCTTTCCGGACCCGGCAGTCTTGTCTTTACGGGTGTGGAGGATGACCCAGATACGTTGGCTACGCTATCCAAACTCGGCTTCGTCAATACCGGTGGAATCGCAGCGGTCATTCGCGGCTGGCATCACGGTCGCTACCGCTCGACCCGCAGCGAGCGTGCGCGGGAGATCCTCACAAATCTGACCCCGGACTTGCTTAGCGCACTGGCGCAAACCGCAGAGCCGGATGCAGCCTTCTTTCGATTCGACGCTTTTCTATCCGCCATTCCCGCCGGAGTTATGCTGTTGTCGCTTCTGGCAGAAAACCGGCAGTTCTTGGGTCTGGTCGGACGGATCTTCGGGATGGCACCGGCGCTGGCCGATCATTTGGGTAAGAACCCTGCGCTATTCGACGAGTTGTTGACTGCGGATTTCTTCGCCCCGCTACCCGAGGCGCCCACGCTGCTCATCGATCTGGATCGAACACTTGCCATGGCCCTCGACTATGAGGATTCGCTGGTCCGGCTGCGGCGCTGGGTGGCGGCCCGTAAATTCCAAGCCGGTGTCCATGTCCTAGAATCGGTCAGCGACGGTGAAGCGGCTGGACGATTTCTCGCCGCAATCGCTGAAACGGCGATAGTCCGCCTTATCCCTTTGGTAGAGGTGGAATTCGAATCCAAACATGGACGAATACCGGGGGGCAGTTTTGCTATCCTCGCCTTCGGCAGGCTGGGCGGAAAATTGATGTCCTTCTCCTCCGACCTCGACCTGGTCACGATTTATGATGCGCCGAGCGGCGCAGTTTCGGACGGAGAAAGGCAATTGGACGCGCCCGTCTATTATATCCGTCTGACACAGAGGCTGATCGCGGCGATCAACGCACCCATGGCCGAGGGACGGCTTTACGATGTCGATCTGAGACTGCGCCCATCTGGAGAAGCTGGGCCGGTCGCGGCAACGCTTGACGCGTTCAGTGTCTATCATACGGCAAGTTCCTGGACCTGGGAGCATATGGCATTGACGCGCGCCCGGGCGATTGCAGGACCGCCCGGGCTGGTAAAGGCTATTTCCGATTCCATACGAAACACGCTGACCGCAGAGCGCGATCAGAGAAAGCTGCTGGCCGATGTCGTCGATATGCGGCGTCGGATTGCAGAACAGCACCCCCCGCGAAACCGCTGGAATTTCAAATATGCTGCCGGGGGATTGGTCGATATTGAGTTCGCGGTTCAGTATTTGCTTCTTCGAGAAGCCCATAGTGACCCCGCACTACTGTCAACGGAAACCGCGGTCGCGATAGCCAGATTGGTCAAACAAGGGCATTTGGCTGCCGACGCCGCAGCAGACCTGTCCCGCGCCGCTCGGCTTGCATGGCGCATTCAGGGTTTGATCCGATTAACTACGCCCGGTGCGTTTGAACCCGACAACGCGCCTTCGGCGATCAAAGCGCTTTTGGCGCGGGAAGTTGCCAGGGAAACGGGAATAGACGAGGATCAGGGCGTTGACTTCGGCCAAGCCGAAACCATACTTGATTCCATTCTCTTAGCGTCTCGGCGACGATTTGAAGAGATTGTCAGTCAAGCTACGCCCACCTTCGATCGCAACACCGATGAGGTTTAGATGACCCTTTCCGCTGGCGCGACTGCCCCGGACTTCACATTGCCGACCGACAGTGGCGGGTCCGTCACGCTTTCCGCCCTCAAAGGCCAAACGATCATTCTATATTTCTATCCTAAGGACGACACGACCGGCTGCACCTCCGAGGCCTGCGGCTTTCGCGACGCTGAAGCCAGCTTCAAGGGTGCCAAGTCAAAGGTAATCGGCATTTCCAAGGATTCCGTTGCTTCACATGACAAGTTCAAAAAAAAATACAACCTGCCGTTTACGCTGGCTTCGGACAAGGACGGTCATGTCTGCGAAGATTACGGCACTTGGGCTGAAAAAAGCATGTATGGCCGTAAATATTTCGGCATCGAACGCACCACTTTCCTGATCGGCGCAGATGGTGTGATCAAACAGGTGTGGAACAAAGTCAAAGTCTCGGGCCACGTCGCCGAAGTGCTGAAAGCAGCCGGCGCGCTCTAATTTCGCTGGAGGCAGGTCCGGTTTGCGGTCACAGGTACTTTGAAATCTGTAGATTTGATCAAGAAATAGAAGTCTTGCAAATAGTCCCATCATTGGAGACAAAGCCACATGGCGAACCGAACTCGCCAACATGCCGCACCGGCACAGGTCCGCGTAGGCATTGAGGCATTAATGAGCGAAGCACTGCTGATCTCCAGGCGCGAACGCAAAAAGCTGACCACGAAGGCTCAGTTGCTGGATGCCGCACGTAGGCTCTTTGCCGAGAAAACGGTCGCCAAAACAACGATCGACGAGATTACTGAAGCGGCCGACGTGTCTCGGGCGACGTTCTTCAATTACTTCCAAAGCAAGAACGCGATCCTTCAGGAACTCTGGGTTGAGCAGATTTCCAGCTTCAGCGCATCTGTCGACCGACATATTGGAATTAAAGTTTCGACATTCGAAAGACTGCGAAACATGTTTCGGGAGTTCGTCCGGGAAGCGCTGAAGCAACCGGACTATTTCAAAGCCGTAACCGCAGAGCTCGAGCTGGATTGGAGTACGCCTGAGGTCAGCAAAGTTCGCGTCGATCGATTCCATGATGCTCTAGAGCGTCTGGTCGCCACTGGCATATCTCAGGGCGATATTGGCACCGATCACAAGATCCGCTTCATCGCTCAAATGATCGGAGCCGTTTACATTTCGATCCTGCGCGAATGGCGCCTGGATCCCGATTACGATCTGTCTGCACGATTCGACGAAGCGGCGCGGTTTCTGGCCAACGCCATTCGACCGACCGGCTCCAAGGCACTGTAAGAACACCGAGCCGGCAGATCGCGAGCGGCCCGGGAGCAAATTCGCCCGATCGACTGTTGTACCCCAACGCGCACCTTTGCTTATTTTGCACTGCAGCATCTCGGTAGCTTGCTAACTATTAGCTAGCTACCCATTTCTAATGCCAGCAGTGCCGCCGAGGTGTCGCTGAATGTGCCACCGGGTCGGATTTGCTCAAGCGAAAATGGCGATTTCAACACGAACCCGCTCGGTTGGCGGCGCCCCAAACAAGACGATGATCACGATTGTCACGATGGCTGCGACGGTCATGCAGGTTCTTGACACTACCATCGCCAATGTCGCGCTCCCTCATATGCAAGGCAGCCTGGGCGCAACCCAGGATCAGATTGCTTGGGTCCTGACCTCATATCTGGTGGCATCGGCCATCGCCACCCCGGTCACGGCCTGGCTGGCGTCCCAGTTGGGCAGAACCCGACTATTCACCTTTGCCCTTGCCGGTTTTACCGTGGCATCCATGCTTTGCGGCATCGCCACTACACTGCCGGAGATGGTGTTGTTCCGCCTCCTTCAGGGAGTTTTCGGCGCTGCGCTGGTTCCACTGTCTCAAGCCATCCTGCTAGACACATATCCGCGCAGCGAGGTCGGCCGCGCAATGGGCATTTTCAGTATGGGCGTCATGGTAGGCCCGATCTTGGGGCCGATTCTCGGTGGCTATCTCACCGATCAATTCACTTGGCGTTGGTGCTTCTACATCAACGTGCCCCTCGGCATACTGGCGATCCTGGGCGCGATCGCCTTCATCCCGGAAACAAGCCGCGCCATCGGTCGAAAGCTGGACTGGGCAGGCTTCGGCCTCCTCAGCCTCGCCATCGCATCCCTTCAGTTGGCGCTGGATCGCGGCGAGCAGAAGGGGTGGTTCCAGTCCCCGGAGATCATGATGGAGGCTGCTTTGATGGTCTTTGGCCTATACATGTTCATCGTCCACAGCGCGACTACGCGACGGCCGTTTTTTGACGTCCGTCTTTTTCGCGACCGCACCTTTGTCCTGTCGAACGCGATTATGACGCTTATCATGCTGGTCTATTATGGCTCGATGGCCCTGACCCCACAGATGCTTCAGGGTGAACTCAACTATCCGGTGCTGACAGCCGGTCTCGTCATGGCGCCTCGCGGTCTGGGGACGATCGGTGCTATCCTCTTGGTTGGCCGGATCACGAAACTGACCGGCCCAAGATTGCTCATCGGATTCGGTCTGGCACTCTCCGCCCTGTCGCTCTACCTGATGTCGGGCTGGTCGCTGATGATCAGTCCGCGTGAAATCATTCTGCTGGGGTTACTACAGGGCGCCAGCATAGGCTTCATCAACGTACCGCTCACCACGAACGCCTTCACGACGCTCGATGACGATCTCCGCACTGAAGCCAGCGGCTTTTACAATCTGATGCGTAATATCGGCAGCGCCGCCGGCATCTCAATCACTTCGGCCATATTGGTGAGTTCCGCTCAGATCAATCACGGCTACCTATCCGAGTTCATGACTCCCTACCGGCACATCGACACGCCACTCGGGATGACGAAGACTGCCGGACTGGCCTTTCTGAACGCCGATCTAACCCGACAGGCAATGATGATCAGCTATATCAATGTCTTTATGATATTGGCGATACTCTGCCTGCTGATCGTCCCAGTCGTGCTCTTCCTGCACGTGCCCAGAGTGCCGCCTTCGGGCGAACCGATGGTGTTGGGCGAATAGCCGCTACTCGCCCACTGCCGCTAGACGCCCCTCTGTGGCTTTCTTCAAATAGCCGGTGATGTGCTCGGCCAAAATCTCCTGCTGATCGGCAAAGAAATGATTGGCCCCCGGGATGACCCGGTAGTCGATCGCCAACCCGCGCTGTTTGGCAATCTTTTCCGCTAGTTTTGCAACAGCGGGCTCGCTGACCAAATCGTCTTTGTCGCCCTGTAGGATCAGACCCGATGAGGGACACGGTGCTAGGAAGGTGAAATCATAGAGATTGGCAGGCGGCGAGACGACGACGAAACCATCGAACTCGGGACGACGCATCAACAGCTGCATCCCGATCCAGGCGCCGAAAGAGAACCCCGCAATCCAGATCGCGCTCGCTTGCGGGTTATAGGTCTGAAGCCAATCGACCGCCGTCGCGGCATCGTTCATCTCACCTTCGCCGCGATCATACTTGCCCTGGCTGCGCCCGACGCCGCGGAAATTGATCCGCAGAGTCGAAAAGCCGCTGGCCACAAAGGACTGGAAAAGTGTGTACACGACGCGATTGTTCATCGTACCACCGTGTTGGGGATGGGGATGAAGCACCAGCGCAATGGGCGCATTAGGCGACTTGTTGTGGGTGTAACGCCCTTCCAACCGGCCAGCCGGGCCGTTAATCGTAACTTCAGGCATGTCTTTTAATCTGCTCGATGTGCGAAGCGCCGGTCTCAGCGCCCAAAATGTCCCGGGGGTCTCGACGGCAGTCGCGGCGACGGCGACCTGCCCAAACTTGACCCTCGGAATCCATTTGCCTATATCCCGAACAATTACCATATCGTAAAATGTCAGCCCAAGGTGTGGGGTCGACCGTGTTGCGCGTAAGGAAATTGCGGCGGGCCGCAAGCATATCATAACAGGCCACGTTGTGTTCAAGCATTTTCTAAGTCACGTAGACAGCATTATCGCCCGAGACCCAGCCGCCAGATCGCGGCTCGAGGTCGTGTTGTGCTATCCGGGACTGCATGCCGTCGTTTTTCACCGCAGTGCGCATTTTCTGGACAGTCACGGCTTGCCGACTGCAGCACGCTGGCTTTCACAGCTGGGGCGTTTCCTGACCGGCATCGAAATCCACCCGTCGGCCACGATCGGCGAACGGTTCTTCATCGATCATGGAATGGGTGTGGTAATCGGATCGACCGCCGTCATCGGCAATGACGTCACGCTTTACCAGGGCGTGACCCTCGGCGGTACCTCGCTGGAGCGCGGCGTCAAACGGCACCCGACATTGGGTGACAATGTGATCGTCGGCGCAGGCGCACATATACTCGGTCCGGTAACGGTTCGGGATGGCGCCCGCATCGGTGCGAATGCCGTTGTTTTGCATGATGTACAGCATGGCGCGACTATGGTCGGCATTCCGGCGAAGGCCTCCCAGGATATCGGCCGTACAACCCCCGACTTTCTTTCCTACGGTACACCGTGCAGTGAGGACGCTGACCCGATCGATTGCCTAATGACCTCGCTGAATGCCCATGTGAAGGACCTGACCGAAAGGCTGAAGGCTCTTGAGGCGGCTCAACACGCCTCGGTAGAACAGGCACCCCGCATCGTTCCCGACGCCGCGGAATAGTCCGCGGCTCCTCGCGCCTCATGCGCCACCCTATTTATCTGGATTACAATGCAACCCAGCCGGTCCGGCCGGAGGTTCGCGACGCATTGGTCGAAATGCTGGTGGAGCCGACGAACGCGTCCTCGGTGCACCGCTTCGGTCAGCGCGCGCGGGTTTGCGTAGAACAGGCCAGATCCGAAGTCGCCGCGCTGATCGGCGCAAGCGCGGATGCAATCATATTTACCTCCGGCGCGACCGAAGCCAACACCACTGCGCTGGTCGGAACGACTTTGCGGCATGTGATCGTCTCAGCAATAGAACATCCGTCGGTCCGCAATGCCGTCGCGATCCCAAACGTCGTCCCCGTCGATGCCAACGGGCTACTCGACCTGATTGCACTTGACCGAATGTTGTCGCAACTGGACGGCCCCGGGCTGGTATCGCTGATGCTGGCCAATAACGAAACCGGCGTCATCCAGCCGGTGGCCGAGGCTGCAGCGATAACCCATGCCCATGGCGGACTGCTGCACAGCGACGCGACGCAGGCACCGGGGCGCATTGCGGTCGATGTGCATCAGCTTGATGTCGACTTCCTAACGCTATCAGCCCACAAATTGGGCGGATCGCAGGGCGCCGGCGCACTCTATGTCCGCGACGGCATTTCGCTGAACCCTCTCTTTCGTGGCGGCGGACAGGAATCCCGACGGCGCGGAGGTACGGAAAATGTAGCGGCGATCGTTGGATTCGGTGTTGCCGCCCGACTGGCCGGAGATGGGGGCCGTTTGGCCGCCCGATTGACCGATCTGCGTAATAGGATGGAAGCAAAGCTAGCCGCGATCGCACCGGAAATTGTCGTACACGGCGCCGGCGCGATGCGCCTGGCCAATACAAGCTGTTTCGGGGTTTCCGGTCTTTCTGCCGAAACCGCACTGATCGGTTTGGATCTCGCCGGCATAGCGGTCAGTTCCGGCGCGGCCTGCTCCAGCGGTGCGGTGGAACCATCCCCGGTTCTATTGGCAATGGGTGTGCCTGAGGCGACTGCGCGCGAGGCGATCAGGGTCAGTCTTGGCTGGATGACCCAATCGTCCGACATAGACCATCTGGTCGAAAGCTGGGCGATAGTGTATCGCCGGGCGAAAGCTACTAGATCAGCGACAGCAGCTTAGTTCACTCAGGAGTTCCCGGTTTAATGCCAAAGGTTATTTTTATCGAACGCGACGGCACGCGGCGTGAGTTCGACGCACCGGTGGGCCTGTCCCTACTCGAGGTGGCGCACAAGCACGATATAGACCTAGAGGGTGCCTGCGAAGGTTCGCTTGCCTGCTCCACATGCCATGTCGTAGTCGAGCCGGATTGGTATGATCTGCTGCCCGATGCATCCGAGGATGAAGAAGATATGCTGGACCTGGCCTTCGCGCTTACTAAAACGTCACGGCTCGGCTGCCAGATTATCGTCAGCGAAGAACTCGATGGGCTGACCGTGCGGTTGCCTGCCGGTACACGCAATATGCAGAAGGCCTGAGGCGCTAAAATGAATCCCGCCCTGACCGGAACCGACCTGCCGCCCGGCGCACGCATCGTCGTCGCCATGTCCGGCGGAGTCGATTCATCGGTCGTTGCCGCCCTCCTTGCCCAGCAGGGCTATGAGGTGATCGGGGCAACCTTACGTCTCTATGATGATGGCGCGCTGAAGGGCAAAGCGGGAAGCTGCTGCGCCGGGGCCGATATCGCCGACGCGCGGGCAGTCGCAGGCAAGCTTGGCGTTCCCCACTATGTGCTGGATTACGAATCGCGCTTCCAGACCGGCGTAATCGACGATTTTGCCGATAGCTATATCCGCGGCGAGACGCCGATTCCCTGCGTTCGCTGCAATCAGAAGGTGAAGTTCGGCGACCTACTCGATATGGCGCGCACGTTGGGTGCCGACGCACTCGCGACCGGGCATTATGCAAAGCGCGTCACGGGGCCGGGCGGCCCGGAATTGCACCGGGGCGCAGACCTGTCGCGCGACCAAAGCTATTTCTTGTTCGCCACGACCGCAGACCAGTTATCCTTTCTGCGCTTCCCGCTGGGGTCCCTACCCAAAAGCGAGGTTCGGCGCCTCGCGCAACATTACGACCTCAAAGTCGCCGATAAGCCCGACAGCCAGGATATCTGTTTCGTGCCGAACGGGTCCTACGCCAGCGTTGTTCAAAAGCTTCGCCCGGAATCGGTCAGGCCGGGAAAGATCGTCGATCTTGAAGGGCGACCGGTCGGCGACCACCAAGGGATTATTCACTTCACCATCGGTCAACGTCGTGGCCTTGGTGTCGCTGGGGGGGAACCGCTTTATGTTGTCGCCCTCGATCCCACGCAAGACCGGGTGGTGATCGGCCCGAAGGCCGCTCTCGCACGCGACCGTGTGCATTTGTCAGAAATGAACTGGCTGGTCCCCATAAAATCCGGCGATATATTGACCGCCGAGGTCAAGCTGCGATCTGCACAGCCCCTTGCAGCGGGCACCGTTACCGCGTTGCCCGATGGGCTGGCGACGGTCGATCTGAACGGTGCTCAGTTCGGCGTCGCCCCCGGCCAGGCCTGTGTGATTTACCAAGGCGACCGTGTGATCGGCGGCGGCTGGATCCAATCCGCTGAAAGGCGCAGCCTCGCCGCGGCCTGATGACCGGGGAACGCAGGATAACCCAGCGGTACGACACTGTCGCAATCCTCTTTCATTGGACGGTCGCGATAATGATCGTGGTCAATGTCTGTCTAGCTTGGACGCTCGGCAGCGTCGACCGGCATAGTGGCGCGCACGATCAGATTTTAACGATCCATAAATCGATCGGGACGACGATTTTTGTGCTGGCGGTACTGCGATTGGCCTGGCGCTGGTGGCATCCGGCACCATCACTACCCGGCACAATTGCAAGCTGGCAGAGATTCGCCACGCTATTCGTTCAGGGTCTTCTTTATGCCGTTCTAGTCATCATGCCCTTGAGCGGCCTGATCGATGCGGCCGCATTTTCACAGCCGGTACATTTTTTCTATCTGTTCGATCTACCGACGGTTATTCGCCATAACGAACCATTAGGTCACTTGGCATTCGGGGTTCATAAAACTGCAGCACTGGCACTTTACGCCGCCCTTTTCGTCCACGCCGCCGCCGCGCTGCACCACCATTATGTGCTGAAAGACGACATATTGCTGGGAATGCTCCCAAAACTCAAAAATAGTCGGGACGACCAAATGATCAGCTAAGCTCCATTGCAAACGATTCGCATTCTCTATTACAACTTGATAATAGTTCGCAGTTGCAGGACCTTTTATGCGCATCCCCCGATTAATCGCCCTCGGTGTCGGAGTCATCTCTCTCTGGTTTCTCACCTCGGCCGCACAAGCTGACGATTTTACGCTGACGATCCAGAATCATCGCTTCGATCCAACCGACATCACGATTCCTGCCGACACCAAGATCAAGCTGATTGTCAAAAATGCCGACACAACCGCCGAGGAATTCGAGAGCGCGGACCTAAACCGCGAAAAGGTCGTCGCCGCCGGCGGGCAGATCACGGTGTTCATCGGGCCCCTGTCGAAAGGGAGCTATGAATTCTTCGGCGACTTCCACCAGGATACGGCGCGCGGTCACATCGTGGTGCAATAAATCAGCTGGGTCCCTTTCACGGCGGCGGCCCTCTGCCTTGCCTGCGCAGTATGCACTGTATCTCCAGCACAAGCCGCCGATTTCAAGGTCTATTATCCCAATGTGACCAAGGGTGAGTTCGAAATCCGGTCCTGTTCGGCGAGGTCTATACGGCGCCCGGCAAAATCAAATACGAGGCCGGTTATCTCATCGGTCCGACCCCGGATTGGCCCAGCGGCACGCTCAAGTTTTTGTTGGAGTACGAAATCGCGCTTTAGCCGGCACGACTATCGATTGACTCCCCTATTGTGCGGACGGAACATGGGCGTGAAGAAAGGCGCGAAAACACGCGCTCTTCTACCTCAAACCGGGGAGGGTGGAAATGCGCGTCATCGATGTCGACAGCCATTTCATGGAGCCTGTCGATTGGCTCGAACAAATCGATCCCACTCTCGCCAAGCTGATCCCACCGAGCGACGAAAGCTTCATCGAGCGCGTCGTGCAGGGCGTTGTCGGCGATCTGATAGAGGCTATCCCGCGCAAACAGCGGCCGGAAAACCTGATCGAACTGCTGGCTCCGTCAGGCAGGCGCAGCCTAGAGGCATTGTTGGCGGCATCCGCTGAGCAACAGAAGGAGATGATGACAACGCCGCCGGCCGGTTACGACGGCGACGCACGGATCGCCTTCTGCGACGCGCACGGCATCGACATCCAGCTTGTCAATTCGACCATGGGTTCGACGCCTTATGTTCTGGCGATGAAGCAGGGCCGCCGCGACTTGGCACTGCGCGCATTCCAGGCCTTCAACAGCTGGGCTGCAGGAACCTTTCACGGCCATACAGACCGTCTCATTCCGGTGGCGTTGATCGATATCGCCGACGTCGATTGGGCGATTGCCGAAATGACCCGAATGCGCGCCGCAGGCAGCCGGGCATTCCAGGTCAGGGCCGATCCAGTCAGCGATACGAAATCTTTCACCCACCCGGATTTCGAGCCGATCTGGTCGGCCGCCGAAGATCTCGGCATGGCTGTAGTATTTCATATTGGCGCAGGCCGCAGCGAGGTTAAGCACGGCTGGTTCTTCAATGGCGGCGACCCTTCGCACTATGCCATACTTCATCTGATCAACGGCCAGGTCGTACCCCAGATCGCACTGTCGGCGATGATCATCGACGGGGTTTTAGAGCGTCACCCAAGGCTTAATGTCATCGTTGAGGAGTTGGGTATCGGCTGGGTCCCGAATCTGATGACCATGCTGGATTCGGTCACGGTCGGCCCCTACGGCGCACAATTCGGAATTGGGGTCGGCGATTACAAGCTACCGCTCAAACCGTCCGAATATATCAGACGCCAGGTACGATTCACGCCGCTGACCTCATGCGATGCGCTTCAACCGACTATCGGACAGCTGCCGCCCGAACTGCTCGTATTTTCGAGCGATTACCCGCATCTGGAGGGTCGAGCCGACGCCGTCCAACAATGCGAGGCACAGCTGACCGAAATCGGCGACTATGCTCGCACGCAATTCTTCGGTGATTCGATCGGAACACTCCTTGNNCTTGGTCTTTGATAACGCTCACCGCGACCGCGCGCATATCGTCTCGACTTCCGATTTGGTGATTTTACCCTCGTGGTCCTTGTCGAAGTCGGCGAAATCCTGGTCGACCAGCGCGCGAAATTCATCCCAAGTCACCGAACCGTCAAGGTCCGAATCTGCCGACATGACAGGGTCGGGCTGGTCGGTCACCAGTGCGGCATAAGCATCTACTGGGCGGTGATCTTCGCCATGGCGGTGATGTGAGCCGTTGTCGTCGCCCGAACCGTCACCGAACTCGCCGCCGATGCGGTCGCCCGGGCGGGCCTCCTCATCGTTTTTGCGGCGGTCGAGCGCTGCCTGCTCCGCAGGCGTGCTGACGCTCAGATAATGGCCGTGCATGATGGCCAGGCGGTACTTCGACAGTTCCTCGGCAGTGACCTTTCCGTCGTGCCGCAGATCCATCAGCTTGAATTGGCGCAAGGCATCCTCTTGCAACTGTGCGTGAGTCAGGCCGCCGGTATGCCCCGTATCCAGCCGGTCGAACCATGCATCGAGAGCAGATGCGCAATCTGCCGGCCATTGCGGGGGAACCAGGGGTTCTCCGTTCGGGCTGAAAGTCGGGGGCGGCGGTCCCTTATGCGACCAACAGCCGGCAAGCACCGCGACCGCAAGCAGGGAGGCAAAAACTCTGGCGCTGAACATACGACTTGAACTCCATCGACTATCGCTTAACTGCGCTGCCGCCTCAACCTAACGCCGTTCTAAGATGCTAGCTATAAAGCCTATCGGATAGAAGACTGGGACGATTCTAAATGGATAGTCTGACCCTGCGCGAAGCTGTCAGAATCGCATTGGCTGCCCAAGGCCTCGACAGAACCCGGCGCATCGGCCGTAAAGTTCGCCGACATGTTGATCAGGTCGTCGAGCAAACCGGACTTCTCCAAATCGATTCCGTAAACATATTGATGCGCGCCCACTACATGCCACTCTTCTCACGGTTGGGCGCGTATGATCCTGCCCTGCTCGATGCTACCGCTTGGGGCCCACGTCGTACGCTGTTCGAATATTGGGGGCACGAGGCCTCGCTGCTCCCTATGACGCTTCATCCCTATTTTCGCTGGAGAATGGCACGGGCTGAGCGGCTTGACGGCATCTATGGCGGCATCGCGAATTTAGCGCGCGATCGGCCAGACTTCGTCGAAAAAATTTATCGGGAAGTCGAGCAGCGCGGACCTCTGGTCGCCGGCGACCTCGACCGTGCCAACCACAAGGGCAGTTCCTGGTGGGGTTGGACTGAAACCAAAATCGCGCTGGAATATTTGTTCTGGGCAGGTCGTATCACGACCGCTGCACGCAGAGGCTTCGAGCGGGTGTACGACTTAACCGAGCGCGTCATTCCGGCGACAGTCCAAGCTATGCCAACCCCCGACGAACCCGATGCTCAGCGCCATCTCGTATCGATTGCCGCTCGCGCTTTGGGCATCGCGACACAATCCGACCTTCGCGATTATTTCCGGCTGAGCGTAAAGGACTGCAAGGCGCGAATCACGGAGCTGGTCGAGGCGAAGCGGCTGGTGCCAGTTACCGTCGAGGGATGGCGGCAAATCGCCTATCTCGACGCAGACGCGGTGTCCCCCCGGCGCATCGCGACACAGTCACTACTATCTCCGTTCGACCCAATGATCTGGGAGCGCGACAGAACCGAACGCCTGTTCGGCTTTCGCTACCGGCTGGAAATCTACACCCCAGCTCATAAGCGCGAATATGGATATTACGTCCTGCCGTTCCTGCTCGCAGACAGGCTGGTCGGTCGTGTGGACCTCAAGGCTGAGCGCAAGGGCAGCCTTCTTCGGGTCGTCGCCGCACATCTTGAGTCGCATGCTGATGGTGAAAGAACGGCGCACGCCCTGGCAGAAGAACTTACCACTATGGCGCATTGGCTCGGGCTTGAGAAAATATCGATTGACCAACGCGGCGGCTTGGCGCCGGCACTTGCCGCGCACATCTAACGCCGCCCCCTTCGACGACGCTTACTCGGCCGCTGAGGCAAGCGGCATATCGGCCTCTGCCTCACCCGGTTTTGCACGATGTCGCAGAGGTATTTCCGGCAGGAAAAGAACGATGAGGATGCCGAGGAACACGATTACCCAGCTGTTTTTGAACATATGAGTGATCGCATTTGAAAAGGCGACCTTGGTCCCGCGTTCGACCTTTGCCACCAAGTCCGGAAGGCGATGGTCCAGCGCCTGGCGAATCGCCTTTAGCGTCTGGTCCGCGTTCACCGTGTCGCCCGCACGCAGTTTGGTCTTCATTCCCTCCGGAACAGCGGGATTGTCCAGAACTGCGGCCACTGCCGTCTGGTCACCGTGGTAAGCTTTATCGAAGGTTTGGTATTGATCGTCGAAAGCCTGGGCGATTCGATCGTGAATGCGATTCGGATTCATCGCCTGCGATTGCGCCTCGCCCATATCGACCTTACCGACAGACATCCCCGGCACGGCAGGCAACTGTTTGGGCAACTCGACCAGCAAACTGCCGGTCAACATCGTGCCGAAGATCGTGACACCCACGGTAGAGCCGATCTGGCGAAAGAATTGGCTCGTGCTGGTCGCGGTCGCGATCTGTGCCGGAGGCACCGCATTCTGAATCGCCAGGTTAAACAGGCTCTGAGTCGGACCGATCCCGACGCCGACGATGAACATGCGCCAACCCAGGTCGAACGCTGTCGTGTCCGGTCCAATCCGCGACAGCAGCACCACGCCGATCATAACTCCGACATAGCCGGCAAGGATGAACGGCTTGTACCGGCCGGTCTTGGAGGCGAGAAAGCCCGAGAGAATGCTGGTCCCCATCAGCCCGCCCAGCAGCGGCAGGATCGAGAGCCCGCTCTTGGTGGCACTAACGCCGCGCACAACCTGCATATAGAGCGGCAGGAAACTGATCACGCCCATAAATGCCATGCTGACCAGAAAGGCTGCCGCATTGGCGATCGAGAAAACCCTGTTGCGAAACAGACCCATAGGCATCAGTGCGTCGCGGTTGCCGATTTCGACGGCAAAAAACGCCAGAAGGCTGGCGGCAGCAACGGCAAAAGCCAATAACACGCGCGTCGATAGCCAACCGTAACTATTGCCCCAAGTGAGTGCGAGCAGAAACGGCGTGACGGCGGCCATAAAGAACACCGCCCCGACATAGTCCACCTTGCCTGGTACGCGCCGCCCCAAGGTGGGCATTTTGACGATGATCATGAACAATGCCAGCAAGCCGATGGGCAGATTGACGTAAAAAACACCGCGCCAGCCCGCGAAGCCGTGCCCCAGAATATGCACAATGCCCAGATCGGTGAAAAAACCGCCAGCCAGCGGCCCGAGGACCAGCGAGACGCCGAACACAGAGGCGAAGATACCCATGAACTTACCGCGTTCGCGCGGTTCGAATAGGTCGGCAATGATTGTGAAAGTCATAGTGAACAACGCCGCTCCGCCGATGCCCTGCACAGCACGGAAAAGTATCAGCTGATTCATGCCCCCACCGATTAGCGGAAGATCACCGAACTCCCCGCTCATCCCGCAAAGCCATGAACCGATCAGGAAGACACAAATCCCGAAGACCAGGATTGGCTTTCGTCCATACAGATCACTCAGTTTGCCGTAAATCGGCACGAATACGGTCGAGGTCAGCATATAGGCGGTAGTCAGCCAGGCGATAAGACTGAGGCCGTGCAGCTCGGCAATAATGCGCGGCATGGCGACGCCGACCACAGTCTGGTCAAGAGAACTGAGCAGGAGGACCGCCATCAGCGCGGCAAGCGTCAGGCGCCGTTCCTGAGGGGTAACAACCGGCCGCACAAAATCCGACGCAGTCATTTCGGCTCCGAATCACCAGCGAGAGCGACGAGAGTGTTTAGGAAACCTGCACGCTGTCCGTCGGGAATTCGAGCGAGGCGCTGACCGACTAGACCGGACAATATCGCATCCGATGCGTCCATAATGGCCTTACCCTGTATCGTAAGGCTGACGCGAATACGGCGGGAATCGTGAGCATCAATGCTGCGCTCCAGAAATTCCTTTTGGGCAAGCTGATCGAGATGTTTGGTCACGAGGCTATTAGGCAGCTTCATCGCTTGAGCGATTGCACCAGGATGGACCGCACCGTTGTCAATCGTGTGCAGGATATAATACAGGCGAAGATCTATCCCCTGCCGCTCCTCCAATATAGGTGACAACTGCTGGACGATGCTCATATTGAGCCCATGCATATTGCGGAGAAATGTCGTGACTTCGGCCGCGAGGTCGGGTCGATCGGTCTGAGAAGAGGGTACGCTCACTTCGTCCTAACAATCTGGAAATTTCGCAATTCGTGATCAAGCGAACTTGTCACAATATTTCTCAGAATAAAACAATTTTAAACATTCGCCCCGTCAACACCGAGACTGGCGAGCCCGTTTATAATCCTTATCCCATCCTAGGGAAAATCAAGAAACCCATTGTCTATAGCATAAAATGACCCACCGGGAGCCTTGTGGCCGAATTGTCACGATCAGTCGATCTTTTGGCAATGTGCGTAGGATTCATTGACTGAAGCTGTGCTATTCACCAAGTTTTGGCCCGCTAATCGATCTGAATCGTTGACCTGGATCAATTATACTACGCAATACTGCAAATAGTTCTACAATTACCGAACGGATTACTCAGCGAATCCGAGGGAAGAAAGAGTTCAACATGTTAGTGCCAACACAATATGGGCCGCGCGCCCTACTCCTCAGCGCATCCGCAATCTTCGTTGGCCTCACCACGCCGACCTTTGCTCAAACCGCTGCGACCACGCAAGACGCCACCGCCCTAGGCGGCCTGGAAGAAATCGTCGTCACTGCCGAGCGCCGCGAAGAAAAGCTGCGCGACGTGCCGATCGCCGTAACGTCCTTCAATTCCTCGACGCTGCAATCCCGCAATATCACGGATATTCGCGGCATCGAGGGTTTCATCCCGAATGTTGCGATCGTCCAGTCGCCTGGTTACCAGACCGAGGCTGACATCGCGATTCGCGGCTCCGTGACCATCAATCCGGCACCTTATTGGGACCCGACCTCGGGCCTCTATGTCGACGGCGTCTATATCCCCAAGGCGATCGGCGATGTCACCGACCTGGCCGACCTCGACCATATCGAAGTTCTGCGCGGCCCGCAGACCACCCTGTACGGACGGAATTCGCTGGGCGGTGCTGTCAATATCGTAACGCAAAAGCCGACCGGCCAGTTCGAGGGCTATATCACTGCAGGCGCTGGAAACTATGGCTCAGGCGAGTTGCGGGGCAACCTCAACCTACCGAAATTGGGCATTTTCAGCCTGTCCCTGTCAGGCGTTATGGAAGGTCACGATGGGTATGTCAGCACAAGCGCCTCATCACCGTACCAGGGCAAATTCGACAGCCTTAACAGCCGCACCGGCCGCATTGCGCTGAGAGCCGACGTAACCGACGATATCACGCTCGACTATACATTTGATGTCAGCGACCAAAAAGATACGCCCAATTTCTCGCAACTGACCCGCGTTGGCGCCGGCGGAATTTTCGATCCATCTTCGCCCATTTATTCGGGCATTCCCCTGGCCCAATATATCCAGCCCAATCCGGGTCCGACCACGCAGGCGAACGCCAACGGCGGCCTCAATAACAGCCGGCCCTTCGAAGTCGCCGGTGTGCGCGCTCATTCCGTAACCGCGACTTGGGATGTCAGCGACGAACTGTCTTTGAAATCGATTAGCGCCTATCGCTGGATCGACTGGTCAAACAATCTCGAGCTCGATGGCTCGCCCCTGAATGTTGCCAGCACCTCGCTCTACACGCATTATCACGCCGCGTCAGAGGAAGTTCAGGCGACCGGTCAGATCGATCGTTTCCATTACATCGTCGGCGCCCTCTATTTCCAAGACGGCGGCTATACGCAGAACCCGCAGTCATTTTTCCTCAATAGCTACCAATACAATTCCCAATACGGCTACGGCACGCAGAACTATGCCGTCTATGGCCAGGTCGACTATAATCCGCCGGTCCTCGACGATAGGCTGACCCTGACCGCCGGTCTTCGTTACAGCAACGAAACAAAGTTCGGCAGCCGATACGAATCGTTGAGCCTCTACGGTGGGCCATATCAGGTCCTTATCCCAGGTGTCAGCGCGACAACAAACTTCGACGCGGCAACCCCGATGTTCGTCGCCAAATACGCCTTCACGGACGATGTCAACATCTATGCCAAATATACTGAAGGCTTTAAAAGCGGCGGCTTCAATGGTGAGGCTCCCTCAGCGGCGGAGGCGCTCACACCATTTCGGCCGGAAACAGACGACGAATATGAAGTTGGCGTTAAGACACGCTGGCTCGATGGTCACCTGAATCTCAACCTTGCCGCATTCTACGATCAGCAATCCAACCTGCAGCTTTCGGTGTTTACTGCGACCGGCGCCGCAGCTTCGGTGATCCGTAATGCCGGCAGCTCTGACATCGACGGTGTCGAGTTCGATATGCAGGCCCTGCCGGTTTCCTGGCTCAGCATCAACGGCTCGGTCGGCTATCTCAACACCGCCTACAACACGTTCATCAATAACGGCGTCAATGTCGGCAACACCTATGCCTATCCTTATGCACCGCAATTTACGGCAAGCATGAGCGGCGATGCGACACTGATGGATAACGAGATCGGCAAGCTTGACCTGATCATCGATTATCGGCACTCGGACGCCTATTACGAATATCCCTATGCGTTAAGCGCCAACACCGCAGTGAATGGCGGTTACTATGCCGGTTCGACCAAGGCGAGCGCGCAAAATATCTTCGATGCCCGGTTGCGGTTGACCAACATTCAGGTGCCTGACGGCACGGTCGAGATCTCGATGTGGGGCAAAAATATCTTCAACGATAAATACCGCATCAACGGAATCGATTTCGGACCCGGCTTCGGCAATATGACGATCTCCTACTATGGTGACCCGGCGACCTTCGGTGGAGACGTTACATATCGGTTCGGTAAACATCAGGAAGCCCCGGCAGAGACAGCAGCCTATACCCCGCCGCCTGCAGTCGCTCCTGCGCCGTCGGTTTCGAAGAGCTATCTGGTGTTCTTCGACTTCAACAAGTCGGATCTGACGTCTGATGCGACAACCATCGTCGATCAGGCCGCCAAGAACGCCGGACCGGCCAAAGTCACGCAGCTGACCGTGACCGGCCACACCGACACTGTCGGCTCGGACGCCTACAACATGCGCCTCTCCCGCCGCCGTGCGGAATCGGTTGCGGCACAGCTTGAGAAGGACGGCATCCCGTCGTCCGAAATCGAGATTGTCGCCAAGGGCAAGCGGGACCTTCTGGTCCCGACCAAGGACGGCGTTAAGGAGCCCCAGAACCGGCGTGTCCAGATCGTCTATGACAACGGGTCGACTTCTTAAGACCGTTCAAGACCGCCCACGAAACGGCGCTCCCTCGGGAGCGCCGTTTTTCGTTGTGCTTCGCCCGGGCGGTGACGCTAGCTATAAGACAGCCCGAATTAACATCTTCCCCCGGCTGAAGCCGGAGGATTTTCGGGAGGTTTG